>DATFGC010000446.1:0-3920 GCA_035249765.1 Gemmatimonadales bacterium
AGAGGTGAACGGTACCGCGTACTACGTGATGCCCTTCGTTGAAGGGGAATCGCTGCGGGATCGGCTGCATCGGGAGAAACAGCTGCCGGTTCCGGACGCGGTTCGGATCGCGGGCGAAGTCGCCGCGGCGCTGGATTACGCCCACCGCCACGGTGTCATCCACCGCGACATCAAGCCGGAGAACATCCTCCTCCACGACGGCTCCGCCCTGGTCGCCGACTTCGGCATCGCCCTGGCCGTCAGCAGCGCCGGCGGCTCCCGGATGACCGAAACCGGGATGTCGCTCGGCACCCCCAACTATATGAGCCCCGAGCAGGCGATGGGGGAGCGGGAGATCACCGCGCGAAGCGATGTCTATGCGCTTGGCGCGATGACCTATGAGATGCTGCTGGGCGAGCCGCCGTTCAGTGGCCCCACCGCGCAGGCCATCGTCGCCAAGGTACTGACGGAAACACCGCGCCCGCTGACGCCGCGGCGGCATTCGATCCCGCCGGAAGTCGAGGATGCGGTGCTGACGGCGCTGGAGAAGCTCCCGGCCGACCGGTTCGGCTCCGCGGCCGAGTTTGCGATCGCACTACAGGACGGAACGAAGGCACGCCGGAAGACTGCAGAACTGCACCATCCGAGGGTCGTCGGCTTCAGGCAGCGATGGCTCGTGGGTATGGGCCTGGTTGTCCTGCCGCTCGCGGCGTTTCTGCTTGGGCGCGAAAGCGGCAAGTCCCCTCCAGCCCCTATGGCGTTCGGCCAGTCGACAAAGGTGACCTGGGATCCTGCCGTCGAAGCGCTGCCCGCGATGTCGCCGGACGGAAGGAGCGTCGCCTATGCGAGCGGCACGGCTGCCCGCATGCGGGTCTTCGTGCGCTCCGTCGCGGGAGGGCGCGGGCTCGCACTGACCGATGACACCACCCAGATCCAGTCCCATCCGCGCTGGTCGCCCGACGGCAGCCGGGTGCTGTTTTTGCAGGGCGGGGGCGTCTTCAGCGTTTCCGCCTCCGGCGGGGCCGAGAGCCCGGAAGTACCGCCCGGCCGCACCAGCCCGGTGGTATCGGCAGCGTGGTCCCCGGACGGCAAGAGCATCGGATACGTCATCGGAGACTCGCTCTTCGTCCGGGAGGGGAGAAACGAGTCGCGCGGCATCGCCGGGTTCTTCGAGCCGAATGCCTGTCAGTGGAGCCCGGATGGCGAGTCCATCGCATGTGCCTCGGGCAACGCGGTCTCGATGATGGTCGGGTCACTGTTCGGGAATCAGTCTCCCAGCCAGATCGTCACGGTGCGAATCGCCGACGGCGTGGTCACGTCGTTGACCGACAGCCTCTCGGTCAACCAGAGCCCTGTCTGGTCGCCCGATGGACGATGGCTCTACTTCGTGTCCAATCGCTATGGACCGCGGGATATCTTCGCGGCGCGGATGTCGGGTGGCAGGAGAAACGGGCCGGCGGTTCGATTGACGACCGGCTTGAATGCTCACACCATCTCGCTCGCAGCCGACAGAAGCCGGCTCGCCTTTGCCAGTCTCGTGATCGAGAGCAACGCCTGGTCCATCCCGCTGCCGGCCAATCCGCCGGCCACCGCGTCGGGTGAAACCCAACTCACCTTCGGGGTCCAACTGGTCGAGACGTCCGACATGTCCCCGGACGGCCGCTGGCTGGTCTATGACTCGGACCTGGGCGGCAATACCGACCTGTATCGCATGGCGCTTCCGAGCGGGACCCCGGAGCGGCTGACCACCGATTCCGCGGATGACTTCTTCCCCGACATCTCACCCGACGGCAGGGAGATTGCCTTCCACTCGTGGCGCGGGGGCTCGCGCGACATCTACGTGCTGCCGCTGGACGGGGGCCCCATTCAGCAGGTGAGCTCGTCGCCCCGCCACGAGGCTATGGCATCGTGGTCGCCCGACGGTACTCGGCTCACCTTCTCCGATTTCACCGGCCGGGGAGGCATCTGGACCGCCAGACGAGTCAACGGTGTGTGGCAGCCGCCCGTCCTTCGGTTGGATCATGGGGCGTGGTCCCGCTGGTCCCCCGACGGAAAGTTCCTCTCCTTCAGCAGCAATCTCACCCGCGGCTCGATCTGGGTGATGCCGGCGGACTCGGGTCCGCCACGCCTGGTGACGGACTCCACCGGGCCCCACGGCGTGTTCAGCGATCAACCGCTGTGGAGCCCGGACGGTCGGGCGATCTTGACCCGCAGTACCAATCAGGACGGGGATGCCACCTTCTGGTCGGTCCCCTTGAATGGGGAGGCTCCCCGTCTCCTCCTCACGTTCGACGGACGGGGGCCCAGGCCATCTCGAGGCGGATGGGGGATCCACGACAACCGAATCGTGTATACGGCTCCTGCCCAGCATAGTGATGTCTGGGTCATGGAGGTGCAGACGCGGAGCGACTAACCTCGTCGGGCATCGGGGGGTCCGGGGAGTAGGCTGCGAGGTGCTGCGGCAACGTGAGGAACGCCTCAGTCCTGTCCCAGGAACCCCAGGTCGCGCGGCAGGGATCTTGAAACGGAACCGCGGGGTGATCGACGCCGACGCCGAACCCCAGCGCGTGCAGCATCTCGTGCCGCACCACCATCGGGTGTGATAGCACGCCGCCCGCGAGGGTGATGTCGCCGTCGCTGTCCCACAGCCCATCGGCGTAGGGCTGCTCGGGGCTGTACTCGAACGTCTCCACGTCGGGCACCACCCACCACCGGATCCGCTCGAAGCTGCCGCGCCGCCCGCTGCACGCTTCGGCCCGCCGCCACATCTCGCGGTAGCTCGGCGGCGGGTCGAAGCGCAACGCGCCCAGGTCGCCTCCGGGCTCGAACCCGTCAGGCCCGCAGGCGGCAAGCATCAGGATGGCGAGGAGTCGTCGCACGAGGGGTCCGGGCGCTGAAAGGGTTAACGTATCGCCCGAAAAGGCGGGTCCGCCAGGCGGGGTGAAACGCCCGCGAGTAGCCCGCCCCGACATTTCCCCGTATCTTGGTGCTCGTGACCCCCCTGGAAGTACTCCGGACACAACTCGCTGACCGCTACCGGATCGAGCACGAGCTCGGCCGCGGCGGGATGGCTACGGTTTACCTCGCGCACGACCTCCGCCACGACCGCCCCGTGGCGCTCAAGGTGCTCCATCCGGAGCTCGGGCTCTCCCTCGGCGTCGAGCGCTTCCAGCGGGAGATCAGGCTCGCCGCACGGCTCCAGCATCCCCACATCCTCACCGTCCACGACTCCGGAGAGATCGCCGGAGAAGGCTCCGGCCCCGCGGTCCTCTGGTTCACGATGCCGTTCATCGAGGGCGAGACCCTCCGCTCCCGCCTCACCCGGGAGCGCCAGCTCCCGATCCCGGATGCTCTGCGCATCATCCGCGAGGTGGCCGACGCCCTGGGGTATGCGCACGAGCACGGGGTGGTGCACCGCGACCTCAAGCCCGAGAACGTTCTGCTCACCAGCACTCACGCACTGGTGGCCGATTTCGGAATCGCGCGGGCCCTGAGCGGCGGTGCGGACGAGCGATTGACCGCGACGGGGCTCGCGATCGGCACCCCGGCCTACATGAGTCCCGAGCAGGCGGCCGGCGCGCGGGAGCTCGATCCGCGGAGCGACGTGTACGCACTCGGCTGTGTCCTGTACGAGATGCTCGCGGGTGAGCCGCCGTTCACCGGCCCCACCCCCCAGGCGATCATGGTGCGGAGCCTGTCGGAGGCGCCCCGCCCCTTGCGGCAGATCCGGGACACGGTGCCGCCGCCCGTCGAAGGTGTGGTCGCCACCGCGCTGGCCAAGGCACCCGCCGATCGCTACCCCACGGCTCGGCAGTTCGCCGAGGCGCTCGGCCCGGAGGCGCTCACCCCCGTCGCGCTCTCGGCCGCGACGGTGGCCGCGGGCTCGTCCGCGGCCGTACCCGCTGCTGCCGCCGCCGGCCATCTGCCCGGGTTCCTCGGAC
>DATFGC010000447.1:0-8821 GCA_035249765.1 Gemmatimonadales bacterium
CAGCGCCGCCGGCAGCACGCCCAGCGCCTCGGTGGCCGGCAGCCCGCTGCTGGGGGCCAGCGCATAGCGGCCCAGCGGACGCCCCGGCGCCACGATCCGGAGCGAGCGCACCGCCGCGGCCAGATCGGTGAGCGTGATTTCTCCTCCCCGCTCCGCGAGGTACGCGGCCCGCTCCAGCCCGGCGGCCGCTTCCGCGGCGCGGGAGTGATCCGAAGCCTCCAGCTGGGTGAAGGCCTCGATCGCGGCGCCGAGCGCCCGCTCGTGCAGCGCGGCCGAGCCGAGCTTGGCCCAGACCCGGGCCTTGCCCCCGCTCTTCTGCGCGGCGCGATACTCCGCCATCGCCTGGGAATAGCGGCCTTCCCGGTAGGCCTGATCCCCCAGCCGTTCGTGGTCGGCCGCCGCGGTGGCGCACCCGGCAAGGAACAGCAGCAGGCCGGCGGGCTTCACGTGGGCAGCCGGCGCGCCATGGCGAGGTAGGCCTCCACCCGCGCGTTGTTCGGCCTCCGGGTCCGGCAGCGGCCCCAGATTTCGGCTGCGGCCGAGGCGTCCCCGGAGAGGTAGTGGGCCAGGCCGAGGGAGGCCTGCGCGTCCAGGAAGTCGGCATGCTCGGCGACGATCTTCTCCAGCTCTTCACGAGCCTCCAGGGGACGGCTGGCTTCCAGCAGCAGGCGCGCGAGCCGGTAGCGAAGATCGTGGAACGCCGGGCCCAGACCCACCGCCCGGCGCAGCTCGGCGATCGCCTCGCCGAGCCCGCCGGCTTCGGCATAGGCTTCGCCCAGCTCGGCGTGCAGATTGGCGAGCCGGGCCGCGACCGGCCTCGAGTAGGCCCCGTCACGGCTCGCGCCGTGGTCCGAGGCGGCCCGGAATGCGGCCTCCGCCTCCTCCGAGCGGCCCAGCTCGTTCAGTAGAATGCCCCGGTGGATGTTGGCCTCGATGTAGCGGGGGTTCCGGGCCAGGGCCCGCTCGAACTCCTCCAGGGCCCGCTCCTTGTGGCCCAGGAGGGCCAGGGACAGCCCGAGCAGGTGGTGCGCGTCGGCAAAGCCCCTGCCG
Source organism: Gemmatimonadales bacterium (assembly GCA_035249765.1). Taxonomy (GTDB): domain Bacteria; phylum Gemmatimonadota; class Gemmatimonadetes; order Gemmatimonadales; family GWC2-71-9; genus JABFSM01. Next base: position 1,051 of record DATFGC010000447.1, read on the forward strand.
GAGCTCAGGAGATCCTCCAGCAGATGCACCGCCCCGTAGTAATCTTGTACGGCGAAGCGTTCCCGGGCCTGAGCGAGCAAATGATCGGCGCTGACCTGCATTCCGTCCGTCCGTAAGTGAGCCTTGAAAGATAATGTGGGAGGTGATGCCTTGAGCACCCGAAACCCCGGCCCCGAAACCATCGAAATACGGGTCCCGGCGATGGGACAGCTGTTCGATGCCCTCGATCCCGCGACCCACCAGAAAAAGGACCTGAGCCCGAAAATCGATGAATACATCGTCGAGAGTGCCGCCGAGCTACCTGCCAGAGGGCCCTTCACCCTCACCGTCCACCTCGACCAGCCCGCGGGGGCCGACGAACAGCGCCTGATCGGGGAGGCGGTCCGGGCCCATTTCACCCGCCGGGTCCGAACCCTGGGGCAGAAGCTGCGCCGATTGCTCCGGCGCGGGCTGGTGAGCCTCGGGATCGGGCTCGCCTTCCTGATCGGGGTCGTTCTGGCGGGTCAGCTTGCCGGACGGGTGATGGGAGGGAGCGGGCTCGGACTCCTGTTCCGGGAGAGCCTGCTGATCGTCGGGTGGGTGGCGATGTGGCGGCCGCTGGAGATTTTTCTCTACGACTGGTGGCCGATCGCCGGGGAGCGCCGGCTCCATGACCGGCTGAGCCGGATCACCGTGCGGGTCGTTCCAGCCTCCGGCTGAAGTATTCGATGGTCCGGGTGAGCCCGTCGCGCAGCGTCACCCGGGGCTGCCATCCCAGGGCAGTTTTCGCGTGGGTGATGTCGGGCTGGCGCACCTTGGGGTCATCCTCGGGGAGCGGCTTCCGGACCACCGGCGAGCGGCTCCCGGTCAGGTCCAGCACCAGCCCGGCCAGCTCCGCCACGGTGAACTCCGACGGGTTTCCGAGATTGGTCGGTTCGGTCCGGTCGCTCTGGAACAGGCGATAGATCCCCTCCACCAGGTCGGACACATAGCAGAAGGACCGGCTCTGGCTGCCGTCGCCGTAAATCGTAATCGGCTCGCCCCGGAGCGCCTGGACGATGAAGTTGGAAACGACCCGGCCGTCTTCCGGCCGCATCCGTGGACCGTAGGTGTTGAAGATCCGCACGATCCGGGTGTCGGTGCCGTAGCGGCGATGGAACGACGAGGTGATCGCTTCGGCAAAGCGCTTCGCTTCGTCGTACATGGCGCGGGGTCCCACCGGATTGACGTTGCCCCGGTAGCTCTCCGGCTGCGGGTGCACCAGGGGATCGCCGTACACCTCCGAGGTGGAAGCCAGCAGGAACCGGGCCCCCTTTTCCTGGGCCAACGCCAGCCCCCGGTGGGTCCCGTAGCTCCCCACCATGAGCGTCTCGATCGGCCATTGCTGATAGTCAGGGGGGCTTGCGGCCGAGGCGAAGTGCAGCACGCCGTCCACCGCCCCATCCACCCGGAACGGCTGCGAAACATCCTGCTCCACCAGCCGGAACGGGGCCCCCGGCTCGAGGTGGGCGAGGTTGCCCCGGTCGCCGGTCAGCAGATTGTCGAGACCGATCACCTGGTGCCCTTCGGCGAGGAGCCGGTCGGTCAGGTGGGAGCCGATGAACCCCGCGGCGCCGGTGAGGACCAGCCTCATGGGGTGCGCCGGCCGATCCCGTGATACTCGAAGCCGAGCCGAATCACCCGGTCGGGGTCGTAGAGATTCCGCCCATCGAAGATCAGCGGGGTCTTGAGCAGGGCGCGCATCCGCTCGAAGTCCGGATTGCGGTACTGCAGCCACTCGGTCACGATCACCAGCGCCTGCGCCCCCGCCAGCGCGTCGTAGGGGTCGCGGGCGTAATAGAGCCGCTCGCCATACAGCTCCCGGGCCACTTCCATCGCCTTGGGATCATGCACCCGCGCGCTGCCGCCCGCGTCGAGGATCCCGTCCAGCAGGGGAATCGCCGGGCTCTCCCGCATGTCGTCGGTTTCCGCCTTGAACGAGAGCCCCCACACCGCGACCTGCATCCCCCGGAGGCTCTGGCCCAGCCGCTCCTTGAGCTTGCCGAGCAGGACCAGCTTCTGCCGCTCGTTGACCGACTCCACCGCCTCCAGCAGCTCGGCTCCCATGCCGGTCTCGCGGGCGGTGCGGATCAGCGCCTTCACGTCCTTGGGGAAGCACGAGCCGCCGTATCCGGGACCGGGAAACAGGAAGGCCCCGCCGATCCGCCGGTCGCTGCCGATCCCCCGGCGCACCATCGCCACATCGGCGCCCACCCGCTCGCACAGGTCGGCCACCTGGTTCATGAACGAGATCCGGGTGGCCAGCATCGCGTTGGCGGCGTACTTGGTCACTTCGGCGGAGGGGATGTCCATGAACAGCAGGGGATTCCCGGTGCGGATGAACGGGGCGTACAGCTCGGTCATGATCTCCCGGGCTTCCTCGCTGTCCACCCCGAGCACCACCCGGTCCGGCTTCATGAAATCGTCGATGGCCGCCCCTTCCTTGAGGAACTCGGGATTGGAGCAGACGTGGAAGGGAGCCCGGGTTTCCGCCCGGATGGCCGCGCGGACCAGTTCGGCGGTCCCCACCGGAACCGTGGACTTGGTTACGATGACCTTGCACTCGTTCAGGTGCTGGCCGATGGTACGGGCCACCGAGAGCACGTGCTGGAGGTCGGCGGAGCCATCCTCGTCCGACGGGGTCCCCACCGCGACGAAGACCACCCGGCCATGCTCCACCGCGGCGCCGACATCGGTGGTGAACCGGAGCCGGCCCTCGGCCTGGTTGCGCTGCACCAGCGGCGTGAGCCCCGGCTCGTAGATCGGCAGGTCGTTCTGCCTGAGCCGGGCGATCTTGCGCGCGTCCACATCGGCGCAGATCACGTCGTTGCCGGTCTCGGCGAGGCAGGCGCCGGCCACCAGCCCCACATAGCCGCTGCCGACCACCGTCACTTTCATTTGGGAGCGGCTCGCCGGAGCGCGTTGCGGGTGTCCACGATGGCCCGGGCGTTCGCGGCGATGAGGCCGTAGTCCAGCGACGAGTGGTCGGTGACGATCATCACGCAGTCGGCTTCCTTGACGGCGCCGGCGGTCAGCGGCACCGAGCTGAACCGGTGACCGTCCTCCTCGAAGGCCGGGACGTAGGGGTCGTGGTAGCCGACCCGGGCGCCCTGCTGTTCCAGCAGGCGGATGATGTCGAGCGCGGGACTCTCCCGGAGGTCCTCGATGTCCTTCTTGTACGCCACCCCGACGATCAGCACCGAGGAGCCCCGCACGGCCTTGCCCAGCTCGTTGAGCGCGTCACCGACCTTGCGGACCCAGAAGACCGGCATCTCGGTATTGAGCTCACCGGCCAGGTCGATGAAGCGGGTCTTGTAGTTGAGGCCGCGCATCTTCCAGGCGAGGTAGTGGGGATCGATCGGAATACAATGCCCTCCCAGGCCGGGACCGGGGAGGAACTTCATGAAGCCGAACGGCTTGGTGGCCGCGGCCTCGATGACCTCCCACACGTCCACACCCAGCTTGTCGCAGACGATCGCCATCTCGTTCACCAGCCCGATGTTCACGCTGCGAAAGGTGTTCTCCAGCAGCTTGACCAGCTCGGCCGCTTCGGTGGTGGAGACCGGCACCAGAGAATCGATGGCGGGCTGGTAGAGCGCGCAGACCACCCGGCGGCAGTCCTCGGTAATCCCGCCCACCACCTTGGGGGTGTTCTTGGTCTGATAGACCGGATTGCCCGGATCTACCCGCTCGGGACTGAAGGCGAGGAAGAAGTCCTTTCCGACCTTGAGCCCGGTCGACTCCAGCGCCGGGAGCATGATCTCCCGCGTGGTCCCCGGGTAGGTGGTGCTCTCCAGCACGATGGCCTGCCCCGGCCGGAGCACCTTCTTGATCGTCTCGGTGGCGGCCACGATGTAGCTGACGTCGGGATCCTTGAACTTGGACAGCGGGGTGGGCACGCAGATCGAGATGGCGTCGGCCTCGCGAAGCCGGGAGCCGTCGGTCGTGGCGGTGAACCGGCCCGACGCCAGGATCTGCTTGAGCTGGGCATCGGGCACGTCCTTCACGTGGGAATGCCCCGCCCCCAGCCCCTCCACCACCCGCTGGCTCACGTCGAAGCCCAGCACGCGGTACCCCGCATGCGCCAGCTCCACCGCGAGGGGAAGGCCCACGTACCCGAGCCCGATGATGCCGAACAGCACGTCCCGCGATTCGGCTTTCCGGATCAGGTCCTCGGCCACCGATTTGGTTGCATTCGCCACGATCGCCCGTCCTTCGGTCGTCAGGTGTAGAAGTCTCGCACCGCGCCCACCACCGCATCCTGCTGCTCGGCCGTCAGCTCCGGGTAGACCGGGAGGGAGATCACCTCCGCGGTGGCGGCCTCGCTCACCGGCAAGCTGCCGGAGCGATAGCCGAGGAACCCGAAGCAGGGCTGCAGGTGGAGGGCAAGCGGGTAGTACACAGCACATCCGATGCCGCGGGCCTTGAGATGCTCCAGGAGCTGATCCCGCCGGGGAACCCGAAGGGTGTACTGGTGGAAAATGTGCTCGTTGGCGGGGTCCACGGCCGGCGTAGTGACCGGCTCCAGCCCTGCGAAGCGCTCCGAGTAGGCCAGCGCCTTGCTTCGCCGGGCGGCGCTCCATCGGGCCAGGAACGGCAGCTTGGCCAGGAGCACCGCGGCCTGCAGGGTGTCGAGCCGGCTGTTGGTCCCCACCTCGTCGTGGTGGTACTGCCGGGTGCCGCCATGGAGCCGGAGTCGCCGGGTCCGCTCCGCGAGGCCGTCCTGCTGGGTCAGGATCATGCCGCCGTCGCCCCATCCCCCGAGATTCTTGCTGGGGAAAAACGAGAGGGTTCCGGCCCAGCCGGTTTCGCCCGCCATCCGCCAGGTATCGCCGATCCGGCGCCGGGCGCCGATCGCCTGGGCGGCGTCCTCGATCACCGGGATCCCCCGCGGCTCGGCGATCGCGAGCACCCGCTCCATCGGGGCCATCTGCCCGAACAGGTGCACCACGATGATGGCCCGGGTCCGCGGGGTGATCGCGGCCTCGATCGCCTCGGGGGTGATGTTGAAGGTCACCGGATCGATGTCCACGAACACCGGCCGTCCCCCGGCATTGTGGACCGTGCCCGCGGTCGCGAAAAAGGTGAAGGTGGGGACGATCACTTCATCCCCCGGCTCGAGATCCAGCGCCAGCAGGGGAAGCAGCAGCGCGTCGGTGCCGCTGGCGCAGCCAATGCCGTGTTTGACGCGAGAGAGCCGGGCGATCTGCTCCTCCAGTTCGGGAACCTCGGGCCCCATGATGAACTGCTGCCGGTCGATGACCGACTGGACCCTGGCCATCACGGCGTCCCGGATGGACGCGTGCTGAGCCCGGAGATCGAGCAGCGGGACGTTCACGGACTCCTCGGTGGGTTACGGATAACGCAAGTCGATACAGGAGAGGAACTTAACCGGGATCACTTCGGCGGGTCAACCAGGGAGAGACGGCCCGATTCCTCCCGGTACCGGGTCCCGCAGGTGCCGCAGACCGCCGCCCCACCACTGGGGGTGAGGCGAACTCCGCAGCGGCACATCCAGCCGGTCTGTCGGGCGGGGACGCCGACCATGAGGGCGAACGGCGCGACGTCGCCGCGCACCACCGCGCCGGCGCCGATGAAGGCATACTCCCCGATGGTGACCCCGCAGATCACCGTGGCATTGGCGCCGATGGTCGCGCCCCGCCGGACCAGGGTGCGGCGGTACTCGTCCTTGCGGGAGACGTGGCTGCGGGGGTTCATCACGTTGGTGAACACGCAGCTCGGGCCGCAGAAGACGTCGTCCTCCAGCTCCACCCCTTCGTAGATCGAAACGTTGTTCTGGATCTTGACGTTGTCGCCGATCCGGGTGCCCGACATCACCACCACGTTCTGACCCAGATTGCAGCGGGCCCCGATCACCGCGCCGGGCATCACGTGGCAGAAATGCCAGATCCTGGTGCCGGCGCCGATCGACGCGCCGGCATCGATGTAGCTGGATTGGTGGGCGAAGTAATCGCTCATGGGAAGATTCGGTTGAGTGGGCAGTGGTCAGTGGTCAGTGGTCAGGGGAGGTGCTCAGTGAAGGTGGTCACTGACCACTGACCACTGATCACTCCTCACAGGCAAGGTACTCCCCCCTGCTCCCAATCACCTTCACCTCGGTCTCGAGGGTCACCCCGAAACGCTCGGCGACCGCGGCGCGGGCCCGGGCGATCAACCCGCGCACGTCGGCGGCCGTCGCGCTGCCGGTGTTCACGAAGTAGTTCGCGTGCAGGGGAGAAACCTCCGCGCCTCCGATCCGGGTCCCCTTGAGCCCGGCCCCTTCGATCAGGCTGCCCGCGGTCCAGGGCCGCGACCAGGTCGCCGGGGCCGGACCATCGGGGTTCTTGAACACGCTGCCGCAGCAGGGCTGATTGAAGGGCGTCCCCTGCTGGCGCCAGGCGAAGAGCTGCTCCACTTCGCGATCGAGCGCCTCCCGGGATCCCGGGCGCAGCTCCACTTCCGCCTCCAGCACGATCAGGCCCTCGAGCCCGCTCCGCCGGTAGGAAAAGGGGATCCCTTCCGCTGGGAGGGTCCCGATCTCGCCCGACCGGTTCACCACCCGCACCTGGCGGGTGACGTCGCTCCACTGACCCCCGTGGCAGCCGGCGTTCATATACACCCCGCCGCCGACGGTCCCCGGCACCCCCACCATCATGTGCAGGCCGGCCCAGCCCTGCCCTGCGGTCTTGCGGGCCGCCAGCGGCGCGGGCAAACCCGCCCCGAGCCACCAGCGCTCCCCTTCGTGGCGCACCAGGTCGAGACCTTTCCCCAGGCGAATCACCAGTGCCTCGAGGCCGGCGTCGGGCAGCAGGACGTTGGAACCCAGACCCAGCGGAAAGACCGGGATGCCGTCCCTGGCGGCGAGGCCCAGGGCGGCAGCGACGTCCTCACCCGAGGCCGGCAGCACCACCGTGGCGGGACCGCCGATCCGGTAGGTGGAATAGCGCGCCAGCGAAGCCGCTTCCTTCACCTCGCCCCGGATGGCCCGCGCGAGCTCCGCCACGAAGGCCGGGTCGCGGGCGCTCATCCGCTCGACTCGGCCACCAGACTCCTGGCCAGGGCATGCCATTCCTGGAGGGAGCGCACCTCGCCGACCCGGCTCTTCACGGCGATGATCGCGTCGCAGGCCGCGCTCGCCGCCGACATGGTCGTGGTATACGGCACCCGGTGCTGCAGCGCCGCCCGGCGGAGGATATAGTCGTCCTGCTGGGTCAGCTTGCCGAGCGGGGTGTTGATCAGCAGCTGCACCTGTCCCGAGACCACCAGGTCCACCGCGTTGGGGCGCCCCTCGTACACCTTGAGCACCCGTTCCGCGGGGACGCCGCGCTGCCGGAGGTAGCGGGCGGTGCCGTCCGTAGCCAGCACCTTGAAGCCCAGCTCATGGAATCGCCGGGCAATCGGCGTCACGGTGCCCTTGTCGTGATCGTTCACCGTGATGAACACCGCGCCGGAGAGCGGGAGCGGCCCGTCGGCGCTGGCCTGCGCTTTCGCAAACGCCATCCCGAACGAATCGGCGATGCCCATGACTTCGCCGGTGGACCGCATCTCGGGTCCCAGGATCAGGTCCACGCCGGGGAGCTTGTTGAAGGGGAAGACCGCTTCCTTGACCGCCACGTAGGGCTGCACCACGTCATCAGCCAGGCCCAGTTCATCGAGGCGCTTGCCCACCGCCACCGCGGCGGCGAGGCTGGCGAGCGACACACCGGTAGTCTTGGACACGAACGGCACGGTGCGAGACGCGCGAGGATTGACC
>DATFGC010000448.1:0-2867 GCA_035249765.1 Gemmatimonadales bacterium
CAGACGGAACTCCGTCCATCCGGCAGGGATCGTATCCGGGGCCTCGAAGGCGTACTCGGTGGCGGTGAGGGAGACCACGTTCGGGGCGGCGGCCGGGTTCCGGCCAGGCGATTCTTCCCTGGCCGAACAAGCCGACAGGACAGCGACCAAGGTGATCCAGCGGCCTGCGGGCGGCAGTCGCTTCACGGTAGGGGCTCCCTCACTCGGAATCAGGCGGCATGACGCCTTAGCTAAGCTGCAGGCGGGTCAAATAAGCAGCGCGGACGCAGCCCGCGCAATCCAGTCGATGGACGGGAAACCGTTTTCGCCGGAGTTCCTATCTCCCTGTGAAGGGTTGGCGCTGCCAAAACAGCATCGGATAACCCGAGCACTTGGATGGTGTGGGAAATGGTTCAACCCGTCGCCGCTGACGAAGTTCAATCCGAAACTGGACTTCGCTACGCGACGCGTGGTGTCGGCCTGAGCGCGGCCAGGCGCCGCCCCGCTTGACAGCCGCCGGGGCCCCGAGCCCTATTAGGTCACTCTTCACCCCCGGAAAACTCATGCGTCCGACCCTGCCGCGCCCGGCACTTTGGCTGCTGCTGTCCGCGTGCTCCGCCTCCACCCTGGTGTCCCAGAGTCCCACCCATCCCCTGGACGGATTGACCGCCCGGGAGCACTGGGCCATTTACGACGCGCTGATCGCCTCGGGAAAAACCGACACCACCACCCGCTACCTCTATGTCGGCCTCCAGGAGCCCCCCAAGCAGGAAGTGCTGGGGTGGGCCCGCGGGCGGCCGTTCCGGCGCGAGGCGCTGGTGCACCTGGTTCAGAACCGCATGGGCTACGAGGCGGTGGTGGACGTCCGGGGCAAGCGCCTGCTTTCCTGGAAGGAGGTCCCCGCCCGGCAGTACATGACCAGCGAGGCGGAAGCCGACGCAGCCGGGGAGCTCGCGCTGAAAGACCCCCGGGTCCGCACCGCCCTGACCCGCCGCGGAGTCACCGATTTCACCCACGTGGGCTGCAGCCCCGCCAACCACGGCTACTTCGACCTGCCGGAGGAGCGGAATCGCCGGGTCGTCCACGTGACCTGCGGGAACGACTACGGCCGGGTCTCGGGCTACGGCGAGGGCTACGAAGGACTGGTGGCAGTCGTGGACCTGACCGAGCGCAAGGTGCTCCGGGTGCTGGACACCGGCCCCCAGCCCGCCACCGGTCCGGTGGGTGACCATGACGCCGAGGCCGTCGGCCCCACCCGAAACACCCGCAGTCCGGTCTCGATGGTGCAGCCGCTGGGTCCTTCCTTCGACCTCGACGGACACGAGGTGAGCTGGCAGAACTGGAAGTTCCATTTCCGGGTCGATCCCCGGCGCGGGCTAGTGGTCTCCCAGGCGCGCTATACCGACGGCGGACGGGACCGCTCGATCATGTATCAGGGCTCGCTCTCCGAGCTGTTCGTCCCCTACATGGATCCCGCCGATCCCTGGAACTATCAGGGTTTCTACGACCTTGGCACCTATCCGTCGATGTTCGGCGGGGTGGCGAGCACGCTCGAGCCCGGGGTCGAGTGTCCCGCCCACGGCACCGCCTTCAACGCGATCGTGGTGAGTGACCGGGGCCGACCCCGGGAGCGGGCCCGGGCCGCCTGCCTCTTCGAGCGCTACGCGGGCGACGTGGCCTGGCGGCACGGCCGGGAGCGCGGCGCGGTGATCGAAGCCCGCCCCAAGCGCGATCTGGTGCTCCGGATGTTCATGACGGCGGGGAATTACGACTACCTCTTCGACTGGGTCTTCCAGCAGGACGGCACCCTGCGGGTCAGCGTGGGCGCCACCGGCATGGATCAGACCAAGGGAATCAGCGGCAAGGGAGGAGACGAGCAGTACGGGCGAGTCATCGCGCCGAATCTGGTGGGCATCAATCACTCCCACTTCTTCTCGTTCCGGCTCGATCTCGACGTGGACGGACCCGCCAACTCGTTCCTGGCGGACCGGCTGCGCACCGAGCGGCTTCCGGCGTCGAACCCCCGGCGCAGCATCTGGAAAGTCGAGACCGATTCGGCCCGCACCGAATCCGCCGCGATGCGGCATTCGACCATGGCCGCCCCGGAGATCTGGCGGCTGGTCAACCCGTCGGTCAACGGCGCCTACGGCAGTCCGGTGGGTTACCAGATTGACGGACACGGCGCGCTCACTCTGCTCACCGAGGACGACTACATGCAGCGGCGGGCCGGCTTTACCAACCACACCCTGTGGGTGACGCCATACCGGAGTGAGGAGTTGTATGCCGCGGGAGACTATCCGACGCTCAGCACGGCGGGCGACGGGCTCCCCAGGTGGACCGCGGCCAACCGGCCGATCGCCAATACCGATCTGGTCGCCTGGCTCACCATGGGCTTCCACCACGTGCCCCGGCCCGAAGACTGGCCGATCATGCCGGTGGCCTGGCACAGCTTCGAGATCCGGCCGGTGGGATTCTTTGCCCGGAACCCGGCGCTCGACCTCCCCCGGCAGCCCTGACGCCTAGGGCCAGTCGGTGCTGCCCGCGAGCTGGGCGCGGCTGAGCGGGACGCCGCCCCTGAGGACCCAGGACACCCGCCGGGTGTGCTGACGGATCGCCACCCGCCTGTATGGCGTCCTCTGATTAGCGATGTGCGGTTTGTCGCCCCCTGACGTATCAAGGATAAGCTGCGGGGCCGCGAGCAACGCGAGCGCCGCGTCAGCTTCCTCCGATGGTTAGAGCGCGGGCTGAGAACTTATCCGGTGCGCCACGTGGCGTCTGGCCAGTTGCGTGTCTGGAAGTCAGAGGGCAGTATTGAATGACGATGCTGGGATTCCCTCGCAAGGTATATGCTGCGCTTCGTGCGCGACCACGACTCGTGGGCCTGACTA
>DATFGC010000449.1:0-13336 GCA_035249765.1 Gemmatimonadales bacterium
CTGGGTATCCGGCTTCAGCATCCCGTGCCGCACGATCACATCGTCGGTATACCCCGACATGTACAGCACCCGGAGCCTGGGGTTCCGCTCCGCCACTTTCTCCGCCAGCTGGTTCCCGTTCATCCTGGGCATCACCACGTCGGTCAGCAGCAGATGGATCTTCCCCGGCGCCTGGTTGGCGATGTCCATCGCCTCCTCCCCATCCGCCGCCACCAGCACCCGGTACCCCTCGCTGGTGAGAATCCGCTCCGCGATCCGCCGCACCGGCTCCTCGTCCTCCACCAGCAGCACCGTCTCTCCCGCGCCGGTCTTGCCCGTCGCCTCGACCAGCAGCCGGGTCGGTGACAGGGCACCTCCCGCCTCGGGCAGATAGATCTTGAACGTGCTCCCCCGGCCCGGCTCGCTGTAGGCCCAGATGCTCCCGCCGCTCTGCTTCACGATCCCGTACACCGTCGCCATCCCCAGCCCGGTGCCGTGGCCCACCGGCTTGGTGGTGAAGAACGGCTCGAACACCTGGGCCATGGTGCTCTCGTCCATCCCCACCCCGGTATCGCTCACCGACAGCATCACATAGCGCCCCGGCTTCACCGCCACATGCGCGCTGGTATAGGTCTCGTCCAGCTCCGCGTTGGCGGTCTCGATGGTGAGCTTGCCCCCCGCCGGCATCGCATCCCGCGCGTTGGCCGCCAGGTTCATGATCACCTGCTCCAGCTGGGCCGGGTCGGCCCGCACCCGCCCCAGGTCCGGCGCCAACAGGGTCTTCACCCCGATGCTCTCCCCCACCAGCCGCTGTACCAGCTTCATCATGCCCTCCACCACCACGTTCAGGTCCAGCACCGCCGGCTGGAGCACCTGCTTCCGGCTGAAGGCCAGGAGCTGTCGGGTCAGCCCCGCCGCCCGGTCACCCGCCTCCCGGATGTTCTTCACGTCCTCCCGGAGCGGATTCTCCTCCCGCAGCTCCTCCAGCACCACATCGGCATACGCAATGATTACCGAGAGCAGGTTGTTGAAGTCATGGGCGATGCCCCCGGCCAGCCGGCCGATAGTCTCCATCTTCTGGGACTGGCGGAGATCGGCGTCCCGCTTGATCTCCACGGTCACGTCCCGGCCCAGCCCCACGTAGCTCACCGTGGTCCCGGCATCGTTGCACACAGGCGAAATCGTCGTCTCCTGGGTGAAGATCGCCCCGTCCTTGCGCCGGTTCTGGATCTGCCCCCGCCACACCTTGCCCGCCTTGAGGGTGCTCCAGAGCGCCGCATAAAACTCGGCGTCATGCTTCCCGCTGGAGAGAATCCGGGGGTTCTTGCCCAGCACCTCCTCCCGGCGGTAGCCGGTCATCAGCTCGAACGCCGGGTTGACGTACTGGATCTCCCCCGCCGCCGAGGTGAGAATCATCGACTCGGCGGCCTGCTCGATGGCCGTGGAGAGCCGGGCCCACTCCGCGACCGCGTGCCTCCACTCGGTGACGTCGAGCGACAGGATGAACACCCCCTCGGGCACCGGCTCGAAGCGGAGCTCGAACTGCCCGGTGCCGCCCTCGGGGTACTGAAATTCGTTCTCCATCCGGAGGGTGACCCGCTCCTCCATGCAACGCCGGAGAATCCCGAACATGGGAGTATTCTCAATTCCCGGAAACACTTCCTCCATCCGGCGGCCCAGCAGCGCCTCCCGGGTGCGCCGGCTGTGCCGGACCGCGGCGTCGTTCAGGTAGAGATAGGTGTAGTCCGGGCCGATGACCTGGCACCCTTCGGTCAGGGTGTCGAGCACCTGCGCGGGGAGTGGGCCAGACGGCATGCCGACCTCGGTCGGGCGGGGGGGATTCCCGGGAGTCTCCCCAATATTGGGTAAAGGGGAAGAAAGCAGTAGGAGTAGGGGTCTGGGCGACTATGAGATGTTATAGATAGACAGTCTATGCATGCCTCCTCTGGGTATTGAGCCAGCCCACCGTGGCGGCGACGGTTTCGAGCCCGGGCCGGCTCCGGTAGCCCAGCTCCGCTTCCGAGTATTTGGAGTGCATGGTCCAGTAGTGGGCCGCCATTTCGATCAGGGCCGGCTCCGGCAGCAGCTTGAGTCCCAGCGCCTGGGTGAGCTTCGACGCCCAGAGCGCGGGCCGGTAGGGAATGACCCGCGGAACCGAGTCGCGCCCGGCCGCCGCCGCCACCATCCGGTAGAATTCCTCGACGGTGCAGATGGTGCCGGGAAGGTGATAGACCGGCCGCACCTCCTTCCGCTCCATGACCCGGATCAGCGCCCGGGCGGCGTCCCGCACGTCGGCGAAGTGCATCCCCCCCTCGATCAGGAAGGGGAGCTTGCCGTCGAGGAAGCGGGAGACGTGGGCGCTGGAGCGAAACCGGTGGTCTCCCGGCCCCAGCAGCACCGGCGGCCGCACGATGACCAGCTCGACCCCCAGCTCGGCCGCCAGCTTCCCGGCTTCCTTTTCCGCCTTGACCTTGGAGTCGTAGTAGGGCCAGCCGGCCACTTCCGCCTCGCAGAAGGGCGCGTCCTCGTCGGCGCTGGGCCCCGGGTCCCGGAAACACCCCACCGTCCCCGAGGTGGAGACGAACACCATCCGGCAGCGGTAGCGGGCGGCGACCCGCACCATCGCCCTGGTGCCTTCCACATTGACGAAGTAGACCTCTTTCGCGTCCTCCCGGCGGTGCCGCACCAGCGCCGCGAGATGGATCACCCCCCCGATCTCACTCAGCCGTGGATCGGCGGCCCAGCGCTCCGGCGCGGTGACCCCGCCATCGAGGGTTTCGACCCCTTTGAGCGGGCGGGTCCAGGCCATCGAGTCCCACTCATGCTGGGAGCGCACCAGCGCGATGACCCGGCGAGGCGGCTCGAGACCCTGGATCTGCTGGAGGAGATGCCTTCCCAGGAACCCGCTGGCTCCGGTGACGAGCCAGGGACCCGCGGCCATCAGGCGACCGGCTCCGGCTCCCGGGCGGTAGCGTGATCTGCGGCGAAGAGCGGAGCGTGGTGCGGCGAGGCGCCGTTGCCGTTGAGGCCGGCGGCGCCGGCAAAGTGATGGGCGAACTGGTGCCGCAGGGTCGCGGCGATCCGGATATCGAGATCGGCCGGCGGCTCCAGCGCGCTCTCCAGCACCCGCCCGCCCCGCTCCTCGATCTCCCGCCGGAGCATCTTGGGATCGAGCCCGTTGATGGGGTGATGGAGCAGGTAGGCCTGCAGGTGATAGGTGGTGGCCACGGTAGCGCCGCGCAGCTCCCGGATGATCTCCTGGCTCACCTGAGGCACGTCGCACTCCGGGGTGAGCGCCACGGGCGCACCGCAGGCGATATGGATCCGGCCCAGATCGATCTCCCCCCGCCAGACCTGCACCACCCACTTGAGCAGCCCGCTCAGCTTCATCTTCGGCTTGGGGGCGCCGGACAGCTCGGCCGCGAAGGCGCGCTCCTCGGGGATGCGATCGTAGCTGAGGGCCACCGGGAGAATCACGCAGCGCCTGCCGGTGGCCTGGACACAGCGCAGCAATCCCCGCTTGGGCTCCTTGAACTGCCGGGAGCGGCTCCGCTCTCCCTCGATGAAGAACTCCAGGGTGCGGCCTTCGCCCAGGAGCTGGTGCACCCGCCGGGTCAGCTCGGGATCTTCCTTGCCGGTGCCGCGCCGGAGATAGAACGCGTGCAGCGCGGTGAGGATCTTCCCCAGGATCGGGATCTTGCCGAACTCCATCGTCGCCGCGATGTAGGGAATCGGAATCCCCAGGTCGGGCCGGGCAAAGGCGAGGTAGGAGCAGAGCACGAAGTCGAGGTAGCTCCGGTGATTGGGCACGATCACCAGGGCCGAGCCCTCCTCGCGGGCCCGGCGGGCCGCCTCGAAGGACGGCAGGTCGACGGTGACCCGCTCCACGCTCTTCCGCAGCACCTTGGTCACCAGCCACGACCCGAACCGGATCCAGGCATTGCCGTGTGGCTGGCTCAGCGACCAGCGCAGATCACTGCCGTGTCCGGGATGCTTGCGGCCCGCCATGACCCACTGGCTGGGATCTCCCCGCAGGAGATGGCGGTGCACCCCCCGGCAGACCAGCCGGATGTAGCTCCGGGGCTCGAAGCCGTGATCGAGCGGCTGGGAGGCGTGGAAGTCGAAGGAGTTCGAAGTGAAATAGGGGAAGGCCCGGTTGATGTGGGCCAGCCGGGTCCGGAGCGACTTGGCCTTGCGGCGCACCTCGCGGGAGCGGAGCGACGCCAGCGCGATGGGCAGCTTGTGGTGCAGCGCCTCGGAGAAATGGAAGATCAGGTTGCGGGAGCCGAGGTAGTACACCATGGGCCAGCGGGCCACCGGGTGGAGCCGATAGAACCAGCTGATCCCGTCCCAGGCGTCCTGCACCGTGCCGGAGAGCGCCGCGCCGGCCACCGCGTGGCGGATCAGGGCGGGAGGGGTTTCCGGTCCCGCGGTGCAGGCGTCCAGCACCCGGCCGGCCACCTCGTCCACCGGAATCAGATCGAGCTTCGAATGCCCGTGGCCCACCACCGCGCGGAGGTGTCCCATCCCCAGCATGATCACGAAGGCGCCGAACCCGGCGGTGCTGTCGATCCAGCCCGGGAAGGGGTGGACCAGGCTCGCCGAGATGATGCTGGGGCGCACGATGGTGAGGGGAACGTCGCCTCGCCGGGCCCAGAGCAAATGCTCCGCCATGGACTTGGTGAGGGTGTAGGTGTTCGGATGGCCGGAGAGGGAGAGGAGGTCTTTCTCCAGCACCCTCCCCCCCTTGATGGCTTCGAGAAGATCGGCCGCTGAGGCGGGGAGCGGCGCCAGGGTCTCTTCCACTCTCCCCTCGCCGCCCGGGTGGGGAGTCACGTAGGCGGTGGAGACCCAGACCATCCGCTCCAGGCTGGGGCACTCCCTGGCGAACTCCAGCACGTTGAGCGCGGTGGTGATGTTGGAGCGGACGGCGTCGGCGATCGGCAGCTCGAAGCTGACCGACGCCGCGGCGTGGATGATGTGGGTGATTTCCCGGCAGATCGCCTCGCGCCCGCCGTCGAAGCCCAGGCCCGGCTGCTCCAGAGTTCCCTCCAGCACAAGGACGTCGCGGGTCCAGTCGGCCGGAAGCCGGGAGAAGCAGGGCGACTTGGCCACTTCCCGCGCGAAGCGGTCGGCGGCCTTGTGGGAGCCCCGGGAGCGGATCAGCACGTAGATCTTGCCGACCCGCATCTCATCTCGGCGCCGGATCAGCTCCTCCAGCAGGACCTTGCCAAGGAACCCGGTGACGCCGGTCAGGAGGAAGGTGCGCTCCTCAGTCATCGCGAGGGCGCCCCGCGCGCACCCTAGTCATTGCGAGGGGCCATCGGCCCCGAAGCAATCTGGTCGCTCTGCAATGTCATCGCCTGGTTGGATATCCCGAAGAGGTTGCCCGGATCCACCGCCCGCTTGAACTCGGCCGCCCACTCCAGCGCCGCCTTCGAAAACACCCGGGGCAGAAAGCGCTGCCGGATCTTGCCCACCCCATGGTGGTGGGAAAGCGATCCGCCCGACTTGAGGATCTCGTCCCGGGCCGCGTGCTCCAGCTCGGCATAGACCCGCGCAGGATCCTGCATGCCTTTGTGGTAGAAGCCGAAGTAGAAATAAATACAGACTCCGGTCTGATACACCTGGGTCACCCGGCAGGTGGCGAACGGCTTGCCGGGGAGTCCCCGGGCCGCGTACTCGTCGTGAATCCGGCGCTTGACGTTGTCGGCCAGCTCGAGCGCCCGGCTCCAGGGCACCGAGGTCTCGAACGACTCGCCCAGAATCCAGTGCTTCATCACGAAATCCCGGATGTAGGCGATTCCAAAAGTGAGCTGGTAGCCCCGACGCCCATTCTCCGCGCCGGCCCGCATCCCGCCGTGCCGCCGGGCCAGCCGGGCGACCGCGGCCTGCTCGACGGCCACCTCGTCCCGGCTTCCCTCATAGAGGAAGGTGCAGGCCACCATCCGGTCGGGGTCGAAGCCCTTGATCCGGGTGACGAAAAACTTCTGGGCCCTGCTGATCAGCGCCTTCTCGCCCCGGGAGGCCGGCTTCAGGGTCTGGCCCAGCTGGAATTGCAGGTTGTCCACCAGCCGGACGCTGGCGGGGGGCCGGGCCTCCCGGGTCAGATCATAGAGAAACCGCACCCCGTTCTCGAAGGCGGGGAAGAGCACCGAGTCGTAGCGCTGCACCTCGGGCAGCGGGAAGATCTTGACCACCGCGCTGGTGATGATACCGAGGGTGCCCTCGGAGCCGAAGAGCCAGCGGCGGGGATCCAGCCCGGCCGATTCGCGGGGCGCCACCGCGGGGCGGGAGAGAATCCCCTGGGCCGTCACCACCCGCACATCGAGCACCAGGTCCTCGATGTTGCCATAGCGGTTCTTCTTCATCCCGCTGGCATGGGTGGCGATCCAGCCGCCCAGCGTGGAGAACTCGACGCTGTCGGGTTCGTGCCCCAGGGTAAATCCATGCCGGGCCAGCTCGGCCTGGAGATGGCGGCCCACCGCGCCGGCCTCGATGCAAGCCATCAGGTTCCCGGCGTCGATCCAGAGGATGCGATTGAGCCGGGAGAGATCCACCGACACGATGGTGCGCTCTTCCTCGACCGGGCAGCGCAGGGCATCGGTGACGTTGGTCCCTCCGCCATAGGGCACCAGGCAGACGTCGTGGCGGGCCGCGGCTTCCACAATCGCGGTCACCTGCTCCTCGGTCCCGGGATACACCACCAGGTCGGGCACCCGTTCAATTCTGCCGTGGCGGATCGAATACATCTCTTCCAGGGTGTGGCCGTGGCCGTGCCGGAGCCGGACGATCGCATCGTCCGAGATGGCATCGTCGGCGAGGAGGCCGCGGATCTCGCTCTGGAAGGGAAGGTTGGGTCGGCTGGGGGGGACTTCGGGAGGGTAGCTCGATTGGTGGGTGTCGGCGACCGGAAGGTCGATCGCCATCACCCGGCGAATCCAGGGCAGCAGATACGGCAGCTCCACCCCCGAGAGCTCGTACCGCGAGCCGGTGAGCTGGACGTGCCCGCCGGGCAGCACGGTAAAGGCCGAGTCGCGGAACCCCCAGGCGTCGAGGCTCTCGGCGCCGGTCGGCTCGGGGGGTGCGGGTGGGGGGGTAAAACGATGGCCGTGCATGGGGAGAAGGTACAATGAACTGCAGCCATCAGCCATCAGCCTTCAGCCATCAGGTCCCCTCCGAGCGGAGCGAGGGGCCCTCAGCCTTCAGTCGTTCCAGCTGGGGGCGTTTGGCCTGGCGGCCGTCGCCCGAGCTTCGGCCATGGAGATGTCGCCAGACCCAGGGCATGAAATGGCGGCGGGCCCAGCGGAACTCAGAGGCTAGATGCTGGAGACTGGATGCTGGGGTGGGCGGAGGGAGGGGGAGGGACCAGGAGGAATCGGTCCCTGGTAGCCCCAGTGCCTCGGCCAGCGCGGCGGCGATGCGCTCGTGACCCAGGGAGTTGGCGTGAAGCCGGTCATCGCTCCAGAGCCTGGGGTCGGTGGCCACGGGGTGGCTGGCCAGGTCCACCAGCCGAGCGCCGGACTCGGCCGACACCTGGCGCAGGATCCGGTTGAGCTGCTCGACCCGGGGGGCGATCCAGCGCGCGGCCGGCATCACGGGAGCAAGATCGGGCAGGGTAAAGGTGAGCAGGGTGGCGCCCTGGCCGATCAGGGCCCGGTGCATTTCCCGGATATCGCCGGCGACCCGGGCCGCGTCGAAGCGGCGGCGGACCACGTCGTTGGTGCCGGAAAACAGGGTGACCAGGTCGGGGCGCATTGCCAGGGCGGGCTCGAGCTGGGTCTCCCGGATCTGCCGGGTGGAGCGGCCCCGGACCGCGAGGTTGGCGTAGAGCAGCTCGCCCTGGGCGGCGGCGATCCGCTCGGCCAGCCGGTTGGCCCAACCCCGGAACCCGCCGGCCCCGTCGGGATCGTCCAGCCCCTCGGTGGAGCTGTCGCCGATGGCCACATAGCGGGCGTAGCCGGGGAACGGGGAAGACCGAGGATCAGGGGCCATTGGGGAAAGTAACCGCTGCCCGCTTCCCGCTCTCCACTTCCCCTTTCTCCATTTATATGTAGATTCTCTACCTATCATATGTAGGTGTTCTACCCAATTCTCGGGGAGACCTGCGATGGGCCGAGCGGCACCGAGGAAGAGTGAGCTGCTGAAGGGCACCCTCGACATGCTGATCCTCAAGACCCTGACGGTGCAGCCGATGCACGGCTACGCCATCGCCCAGCACATCGAGCGGCTGTCCCGGGACGTGCTGGCGGTGGAGCAGGGGTCGCTCTATCCGGCGCTGGAGCGGCTCCAGAAGAAGGGCTGGGTGACTTCGCGCTGGCGGGAGACTCCCACCGGGCGGCGGGCCCGCTACTACACCATCACCGCGTCGGGGCGGCGCAATCTCGGTCAGGAGATTTCAAGCTTCGAGCGGGTGCTGCTGGCCATCAACGGCGTGATGCGGCGGGCCTGATCCCATGTCGTTCCTGCATTCCCTGCGACACCGGCTCCGGGTGCTGCTCCGTCCCGGTGAGTTCCAGCGCGGCCTCGAGGAGGAAACCCGGTTTCATCTCGAGCTGGAAGCGATGCAGCAGGAGCACGCCGGGGCCGGGACGGTCAGCGGCGCGGCGGCGCGCGACGCTGCCCGGCGGCGATTTGGCAACGTGACGTCCCTCCAGGAGGAAACCCGGCGCATGAGTGGATTGGGCTTTTTCGACCTGCTGTCCCAGGACCTGCGGTTTGCCTTGAAGAGCTTCCTGCGGACCCCCGGCTTCACGATCATCGCCATCGTGACGCTGGCTATCGGCATCGGCGCCAACACTGCCATCTTCAGCGCGGTGAATGCCCTACTGCTCCGCCCCCTGCCGTTCGCCGAGCCGGACCGGCTGATGAAGGTAAGCCTCACCTCGCCGGCAACCGCCCGGCAGCCGGCGCATGACGACCGGGTCTGGTCCTATCCCAAATTCGCCGTGTTTCGCGATGCCCAGGCCGTCTTCCAGGACATCGCACTCTGGTCGGATGCACAGCACACCGTCACCCTGGCGGGCGAAGCGGAACGGGCGGCCGTGGAGTTCGTCGGCGCGCGCTATCTACCCACCCTGGGCGTGCGACCGGCGCAGGGCAGGAATTTTCTGCCCGACGAGGACCGGCAGGGGGACGGTCCCAAGGTGGCCATCCTGGGCGATGCCTTCTGGAAGCGACGGTTCAACGCCGACCCCGCGGCTCTGGGCAAGACGATCCAGGTGGGCGGCGAGCCATTTACCATCGTCGGGGTATTGCCTCCGGGATTCGCGGGTCTGTCGGGCCGGGTAGAGCTCCTGATTCCCATCATGAGCCAGCCCGCCGAGCAGATCAACCAGGTGTGGAGCCACAGCTATTACGCCGTGGCCCGGCTCAAGCCGGGGGTCCGCCCCGAGCAGGCTATCGACGCCGTGCGGGTTCTGGGGGCGCGGGTCGCCTCGGCCTACCCCCATCCGGAGCTCCGCTCCGAGGTCTGGGGGGCGACCGCGCGTCCGCTCGATGCCACCCGGGTGGATCCGGTAGTGCGCCGCTCCCTGCTGGTGCTGCTCGGTGCGGTGGGACTGGTCCTGCTGATTGCCTGCGCCAACGTCGCCAACCTGTTCCTGGTGCGTGCGGCCGGCCGGCGCCGGGAGATCGCGGTGCGGCTTGCGGTGGGGGCCGGACGGGGCCGCCTGGTGCGCCAGCTCCTGACCGAAAGTTTGCTGCTCTCGGCGGTGGGAGGAGCGGCGAGTCTCCTGCTCGCGTGGTGGGGCGTCAGGCTCCTCTCCACCATCAATCCGGTCAACGCACTCCGGGCCCAGCGGCTCGATGGGCTCGGCGCGGTGAGCTTCTCGAGTATCCATCTCGACGCGGCGGCCTTCGGGTTCGCGGCCCTGATCACGCTGCTGACCGGTCTCGTCTTCGGACTCATTCCCGCCCTCAGGGCCACCCATCCTTCGCTCACCTCCGAGCTCAAGGAGGGCACTACTCCCCAGCCGAAAGGCCGGAGCTTCCGGGCGCTGACCGGCCGCAACGTGCTGGCCGCAGGTGAGATCGCCCTCGCGCTGGTGCTGCTGGCGGGCTCGGGACTGATGCTCCGGAGTCTGAGCAAGCTGCTCGGCATCGATCCCGGGTTTCGAGCGGACGGGGTGCTGACCTTGAGGCTCAGTGCGCCGTCCGACTACGGGCGGGATTCGCTGCCCGGCTTCTATGACGTGATGCTCGAGCGGTTCCGCGGTATCCCCGGCGTCACAGGCGCCGCGCTGGGCGACTGCCCCCCACTCAACGGCGGCTGCAACGGTACGGCCATCGTCTTCCGTGATCGTCCCCCCGCGCCGCCGGGAACCAATTTCGATATCGGAATGCACTGGATCACCCCGGAATGGAACCAGGTCCTGGGTGTCCCTCTCATCCGGGGCAGGATGTTCGATGGGTCGGACCGGCTGGGCAATCGAAAGGCGGTGCTGCTGAGCGAGACCGCGGCACGAAAGTTCTGGCCGGGAGAAGAGGCGCTCGGGCGTCCGGTGAGTCTCGGTCAGGGGGGCTTCTGGAACGATACCGCCTACGTGGTGGGGATCGTCGGTGATGTGCGCTTCGGGACGCTCGACTCACTGCCAGTGCCCGAGGCATACGTCTCGTTCTATCAATCGCCGAGATCGTGGATGATGGTGCTCCTCAAGACAGCGGGAGATCCGGCCGCGGTCGCCGGTCCCGCGCGACAAATCATTCGGGAGCTGGCCCCGGGCGTTCCGGTTTACGACATCCGCACCCTGGAATCCCGCGCCGGCGACGCGATGTCTTACGCGCGCTTCAGTGCGATCCTCCTGGCGCTCTTCGGCATCGTGGCCCTGGCGCTCGCCACCCTGGGCACGTACGGGGTGATCTCCTTCGGGGTGGCGCAGCGCACCCGGGAGATCGGCATCCGGGTCGCCCTCGGTGCCAAGCGGGGTGACGTGGTGCGGCTGATCGTGGGACAGGGACTCCGGATCGCGGCGGTCGGGGCGGCCTTCGGGCTGGTGGGGGCGCTCGCCGCCACCCGGGTGATGCGGTCGCTGCTCTATGACGTGGCGCCGTCGGACCCGGTGACGTTTGCAGCGATCGTGGCGCTGCTCGGAGCGGCAGCGCTCTTGGCCAGCTGGATCCCGGCCCGCCGGGCGGCGCGGGTCGATCCGGTGGAAACGCTTCGGGAGGGCTAGCCCCCCGACTCACCGCTTGCGGCGGACTCGCTTGATCCGGCGAGAGAGGGCCGCGCGCTGCTTTTGCTCGGCGCGGACGATCTGCCCGCGCATGCGCTTGGTTTCCTTGTCCAGCTTGGCGAGCGCTTGCTTGGCCTTCTTCGTTGCCTGAGCCCAGATGCGCTTGGCGTTCTTGGTCTCCTTGAGGAGTTGATTCAATAGCCGCTTTCCGCGTTTCAGAGCAGCGTTGGTAGCCATGTGAGTGATCCCGGATGCAGGTTTGCCAGGTTGATCCTGGTTCGTTCAATTCTATTCCGTCTGCGCCTTTATCACCAGCAAGGCGACGTTGAGACTGGCCGCTTCGCTCCGCTCAGCGTGACAGACGCTATCTTTTCGCGGGTCAATGCCCAGAGCCCTCGCCGTCCTTCTCGGTCTTTCGGTAGTCGCCGCGCGCGGGGCCGCCCAGGCGCCGGCCCCTCCCTACCGCAACGCCGCCCTCCCCGTCGAAGCACGGGTCGGTGACTTGCTGGGCCGGATGACGCTGGAGGAGAAGTTCTGGCAGCTGTTCATGATTCCGGGCAGCCTCGACGACTCCGCTCACGACTACTCCCACGGCGCGTTCGGGCTCCAGATCTCCGCCGGTACCGGCGGCGCGCGAGGCCACGCCGAGCGGATCAACGCGATCCAGAAGTTCTTCGTGGAGCGGACCCGGCTGGGGATCCCGATCATTCCGTTCGAGGAAGCACTGCACGGTCTGGCCCGCGAGGGCGCGACGGTCTTTCCCCAGGCGATTGCCCTGGCCGCCACCTGGGATACCGCGCTGATGGGCCGGGTCGCACTCGCCTCGGCGCGGGAAGCCGGCAGCCGGGGGATCCGGCAGGTGCTGAGTCCGGTGCTCAACCTCGCCACCGATGTGCGCTGGGGCCGGGTGGAAGAGACCTATGGCGAGGATCCCTTCCTCGCCTCGAGAATGGCCGCCGTGTTCGTGGCGCCGTTCGAGCGATCGGGAATCATCGCCACGCCCAAGCACTTCGTCGCCAACGTGGGTGAAGGAGGGCGGGACAGCTATCCCATCGACCTGAGCGCCCGGCTGCTCGAGGAGCTGCACTTTCCGCCGTTCCGGAGCGCTCTGGCGGCCGGCGCTCGCTCGGTGATGACGGCGTACAACTCGGTAGACGGCTCGCCGGCCAGCCAGAACCGGGCCCTGCTCGATTCCATCCTGAAGGGCGCCTGGGGATTCAAGGGGTTCGTCATCTCGGATGCCGCCGCGACCGGCGGCGCCATCGTGCTGCACCACACCGAGGCGAGCACTGCCACGGCGGCGAAGCATGCGCTGGAGTCCGGCCTCGACGTAATCTTTCAGTCGAACTGGGAGCAGCATCGTTCCTGGCTGGCGGCCTTCCGGAACGGCACAATCTCCGACTCGGTCATCAACGGCGCCGTGGCCCGGGTGCTCCGCGCCAAATTCGAGCTGGGGCTGTTCGAGCGGCCCCACGCCATTCCCGACAGCGCGGCGTACTGGAACGGCCACGTGGAGCATCGGGCCCTGGCGCGCGAGGCGGCCCGCGCTTCACTGGTGCTGCTCAAGAACGAGGGCCAAGCGCTGCCGCTCTCATCCAGGCACCGGAGCATCGCCGTGATCGGCACCGACGCGGTCGAGGCGAGATTGGGGG
Source organism: Gemmatimonadales bacterium (assembly GCA_035249765.1). Lineage (GTDB taxonomy): Bacteria > Gemmatimonadota > Gemmatimonadetes > Gemmatimonadales > GWC2-71-9 > JABFSM01. The sequence goes on from DATFGC010000449.1 coordinate 12,806, forward strand.
GGTACAGCGGCCCGGGGATCCGGCCGGTCTCGATCCTCGACGGAATCCGGGAGCGGGCGGGAAGCGGTGTGACGGTCCGCTACGCCCCGGGTCCGGGACGCTTCCTCTCGGTGCCGGTGCCGGTTCCCGCCGGGCAGCTCGCGCTCCGGGCAGAGTACTTCGACAACATCACGCTCGCCGGACCGCCCCGGGTCTCCCGCACCGATTCGATAGTGGACTTCCGCTGGACCTTCAATGCGCCGGCGCGGGGGATTCCGGCCGATTGGTACTCGGTGCGCTGGACCGGCACGGTGAGCCTGCCGCCGGGACGGCCTCGGCGCATCGGGGTGGAAGGGAGCGATGGATACCGGCTCTGGCTCGATGGAACCCTGGTCATCGACAACTGGAGGAAGCAGTCCTATCGCACCCGCATGGTGGAGACACCGCTCGCGCCCGGATCACGCCATGAGATCCGGCTTGAGTACTTCGAGACCACCGGGAACGCGCGAATCAGGCTGGTCTGGGATGGCGATGCGCCCGACCCGAGCGGCG
>DATFGC010000450.1:0-10288 GCA_035249765.1 Gemmatimonadales bacterium
CAGCAGGATCGCTCCACCCACCACCCGCTTGAGCAGCTCCGGGTCGAGCTTCACGGTCACCAGCGCCCCGAACCACGCCCCGATCAGTCCCAGCCCGGTCATGCCGGCGAGCAGCCGCCAATCCACCGGTCTCCGGGCCAGATAGTTCCGGGCCCCGAGCAGGGTCCAGCACGCCCCCGCCACCTTGTCCGTCGCCACCGCGGTGGGCAGCGGCACTCCCATCGCGAGCCAGGCGGGGGTGGTGAGCGCCGACGCACTCCCCCCGCTCATGCCGGCCAGCAGCGCGGCCCCGAACGCGATGAGCAGAACCAGCAGTTCCCGCTCACCGCTCACTGCTCACCGCTCACCAACAATTCACTCCCCCTGGCAAGGTGCTCCCGATACCGTTCCGGAGAGATGTTCGTCCCGCAGACGATGACTCCCACCCGCTTGCCTGCCAGCCGCTCCCGGAGCGGGCCGAGCAGCGCAGCAGTGGCGGAGGCCCCGGCCGGCTCCACCGCGAGCTTGGCCCCGTGAAACAGCAGCGCCAGCGCCCGGCGCAGCGCGTCGTCGCTCACCAGTACCAGATCGTCGAGAAACTGCCGGCAGAGTCCGAAGCTGTACTCCATGGTATAGGGCGGGCTCAGGCTGTCGGCGATGGTGCGGTACCCGCCCTCGGGGGCGCGCTCCGGATGACCCGAACGGAGACTCCGCAGCATGGTGTCGTTTCCCTCCGGCTCCACCCCGAACACCAGGCATTCGGGCTTGAGCTGCTTGACCGCCGAGGCCACGCCCGCGGCCAGGCCGCCGCCACCCACCGGCACGATCACCGCGTCCAGCAGTGGGTCCTGGCGCAGCATCTCCCGCCCCAGGGTCGCGGTGCCCAGCGCCGTGCCCGGCCCCTCGAACGGATGCACGAAGGCCCGGCCCTCTTCGCGCTCGATCTGCTCGGTCCGCTCGAATGCGACGTGCACATCTTCCGCCAGCTCGACCGCGGCGCCCAGCCGGCGGCATCGCTCCACCCGGAACGGATCGGCGGTCTTGGGCATCACCACCTTGGCGGTGGTCCCCAGGGTGCGGGCGGCCCAGGCGACCGCGATGGCGTGATTGCCCGCGCTCACCGCAGTCACCCCCCGGCGCCGGGCCTCAGCCGTGAGCGCCAGCATCACCGAAAGAGCTCCCCGTGCCTTGAAGCTCCCGGCATGCTGAAAGAGCTCCAGCTTGAGCACCGGGCGGGTCCCCGGCGGCAGCAGGCCGGCGACCGATTCGTCATCCCAGACCCACAGCGGGGTCTCCCGGACGTGGGGAGCGAGCGCGGCCGCGGCCGCCTCGATGGCGGCCCGGTCCGGCGCCGCGGTCATACCCCCTCCTGTGCGGGAATCCGTCTCACGGGTCGTCTGCAAGGGGGGAAGGCAAGCCGCAGGAGCGGAAGAAAGGATTTGAGCATGAGACAACTTACGGCACGAGTCATCCTGCTGGCGATGGCCACCGCGGTGAGCATTTCCGCCTGTGGCGGAAGCCAGCCCGATCCGGTGGTCACGCCGGGCGCGGAGACCGAATCGGTGGCCACGGTCAACGTGGAAAACCAGAGCACCGAAGTCATGACCATTTATGCCTGGCGGAGCGGGACCCGGGTGCGGCTGGGCGTGGTCAATCCCGGACAAACCGGCAAGTTCCCGCTGGCCCGGACCATCTTCCTGGGAGTGACCACTCTGCGGGTCGAAGCCGATCCGGTGGGCCGGACCCGCAACTCGATCAGCGAGGAATTCTCCATCCGTCCCGGCGACGAGATCACCCTCCGGATTCCCCCCACCTGATCCGGATCACAATACCGCTCGGAGCACGGCGGGGCTGACGTTTCCCCCGCAGACGATCGCGATCACGCGTCGGTTCCGCCACTGCTCCGCCCGCTGCAGAAATCCGGCGACCGCCACCCCGGCGGCGCCCTCGATGGCCAGCCCGTGGATGCGGTGGACCAGCCGCATCGCCTGGCCGATTTCGTCTTCGCTCACCGTCACCAGCTCATCGGCCAGGTCCCGGCACCAGCCGAAGGTCACCGCACCGGGCTCCACCCCGCCGGCGGTGCCGTCGGACAGGGTGGGCCGGGAATCGAGGGCGAGGATCTCTCCGGCACGGAGCGACTCGATCATCACCGCCGAGTTTTCCGGTGAGCATCCGATGATCGCCGCGCTGGGGCGCACCGACTTGATCCAGACCCCGACGCCGGCGAGCAATCCCCCGCCGCCCAGGGCGATGAACACCGCGTCGATCTCCGAGAGCTGCCCGGTCAGCTCCACCCCGAGGGTGCCCTGCCCCGCGGCGACCTCGACATCGTTGTAAGGGGAAACGAACGGCCGGCCTTCCTGCTCTGCCAGCTCCCGGGCATGCGCTTCCGCGACGGCAGAGTCTGTTCCGTGGGTCACGACCTCGCCACCCAGCGCAGCGATCGCCGCCACCTTGCCGGCATCGGCGTTGGACGGAACGATCACCCGCGCCGGGACCCCGAGTTCCCGGGCCGCGAAGGCGACCGCAGCGCCGTGATTGCCGGTGGACGCGGCGATCACGCCCCGCCGTCGCGCCGCATCTCCCAGCGCCAGCAGCTTGTTGAAGGCGCCCCGGGCCTTGAAGGAGCCGGTGTGCTGCCGGTTCTCGAGCTTGAGACGAAAATCGGCGCCGGTGCCGGCGCCGATCGGGGAGGACAGGAGAGGCGTAGTGAGAATCCGGGAGCGGATCCGCCCTTCCGCCCGCTCCACCTCGAGGAGCAGGTCGGCGGTGGTGGGGCTCAGGCGGCGCGACCCAGCCGCCGCTCCCGGCGGAGCCGGCGCAGGTGGCCGAAGCTCACCATCCGGCCGCTCTCTTCGTCCCACAGCCGGAGGGCCAGGGTGCGGACGCTTTCCCTGAGCGTCAGCGTCACCACCTTCTGGAAGGTCGGATTCTCCCGGTGACACTTCTCCAGCCGGTAGTTCGGGATCTTCGGGCTCAGATGGTGCACATGATGGAACCCGATGTTGCCGGTGAACCATTGCAGCACCTTGGGGAGCCGGAAATACGAGCTGCCGTACACCGCCGCGGTGGCATAGTCCCAGTCTTCCCCGCCCCGCCAGTAGGCGTCCTCGAACTGATGCTGGACATAAAAGAGCCAGACCCCGGCCGAGCCGCTCAGCAGGAAAATCGGCAGCCAGATCAGCATGAATTCCCGGAAGCCGATCAGCAGCGACAGGGTGGTGATCAGGGCCGCCAGGGCGAGATTGGTCAGGTGCACGTTCCAGACTTCCTTGCGGCCCGCGATGCCCCGGGTGGGCCAGCGGTGCTTGATGAACAGGAACGCGGGCCCGAACCCGAGCAGGATGACCGGGTTCCGGTAGATCCGGTACCAGAACTTCCGGAGCGGGCTGGCGCTGAGATATTCCCGGACCGTCATGGTGGAGATGTCGCCGGTGCCGCGCTGCTCCAGATGGCCCGAAGTGGCGTGATGGATCGCGTGCTCCCGCCGCCAGTGCGCATAGGGCGTGGTGGTCAGGATCCCGGTGACCCAGCCGATGATGTTGTTCCAGGTCCTGGAGGGCAGGAACGAGCCGTGCCCGCAATCATGCATGATGATGAAAGTGCGGATGGTGAGCCCCGCGGCGGGAAGCGCCAGCAGGAGGGTGAGCCAGTAGCTCACCGACAGGCTCCAGTACATCAGCACGAAGGAAGCGATCAGGGGGATCAGGGTGGACACCAGCTGCCACACCGCGGGCTTGACGCCGGGAGTCTGATAGCGGGCGACGATCTCTCGCCATTTTACATTCGCACTGGATTCTGCCATGCCGGGGTCCTTGGGTAGGCCTGCCCCTTAAATTTAGGCTGCTGCACCCCCTCTGTCGACTGCCCGATAGCTAACCGCTGACGGCGTCGTCACTTGGCAATCACGGTTTCGCCCGAGAGCAGAGGATTCGGCCCCGATGAAGAGCCGCTGGAACGACGCCGATGCAGCCCGGTGCATCACTCCGCTGGATCTCCGGGTCTATACCTCGCGACTCCTGGGCCAGGAGGAGTCGCTGGTCCTCCACGGGGGAGGCAACACCTCGGTCAAGGGCGTCGAGCCGAATCTGTTCGGGGAGCCGGAAGAGATCATCTGGATCAAGGGCAGCGGCTGGAATCTCGCGACCATCGAGGCCGCGGGATTCGCGCCGGTGCTGCTTGCGCCGCTCTGCCGGATGGCCGAGCTCGGCTCGCTGAGTGACGCGGCGATGGTTCGCGCCCAACGGGCGGCCATGACCGACCCGCAGGCTCCCACCCCTTCGGTGGAGGCGATCCTCCACGCCGTCATCCCGTTCCCGTTCGTGGACCACACCCACGCCGATGCGGTGGTGACGCTCAGCAATACCGATCAGGGCGAGGAACGGATCCGGGAGGTCTACGGCGACCGGGTCCTGATCGTGCCGTACGTGATGCCGGGATTCGTGCTGGCCCGCGCGGTCCGCGACCTGACCCGCTCCATCGACTGGACCCGGCTCGACGGCATCATCCTTCAGAACCACGGCGTGTTCTCCTTCGGACCCGACGCCCGGACCAGCTACGAGCGGATGATCGCGCTGGTCACCCGGGCCGAGCAGTACTTGGAGGAGCGGGCTCCGCTCCAGGACGGCGGCCCCGCGCCCCCGGTTCCCCCGGCGGACCGCGACGTGCTGCGGGAGCTGGCCCATCTCCGTCGGGCCGTGGGGATCGCCGCCGGCGGGCCGGTCATCCTCCGGGCCGATCGCTCCGAGCCGAGCCGGCGCTTCGCCTCCCGGCCGGATACCGCCCAGGTCGCCACCCGCGGCCCCCTCACCCCCGATCACGTGATTCACACCAAGCCGGTTCCGCTGGTGGCCGGCGGCGGATGGGAGGACGCGGTGACCCAGTACGGTGACCGCTACCGGGCCTACGTGAGCCGATATGCCGGACCCTCGCTGGTGGCCCTGGATCCGGCGCCCCGCTGGATCCTCTGGCCGGATCATGGGTCGGTGGCGGTGGGCCGCTCGGTCCGGGAAGCGGGCATCGTAGCCGACATAACCCGCCATACCGCCCGGGCAATCGAGCGCGCCGAGCGGCTCGGTGGCTGGCGGGCGCTGCCGGAGGCCGATCTCTTCGCGGTGGAATACTGGGAGCTGGAGCAGGCCAAGCTGCGCCAGGGCGGGGCTCGGCCGCCGCTCACCGGTAAAATCGCGCTGGTGACAGGCGCCGCGAGCGGCATCGGCCGGACCGTGGCGGAGGCCCTCTTCGACGCCGGCGCGGCCGTCCTGGCCACCGACATCAACCCGGAGATCGAGACGCTGTTCCGGAAGGAGGGCCTGGCCGGCGCCGTGGCGGACGCCACCGATCCCGCCGCGGTCCAGCGCTCGGTCGACCAGTGCGTGGACCGTTTCGGCGGGCTAGATATCCTGGTGAGCAACGCCGGAGTCTTCTCTCCCAGCCAGCGGATCGGGGAAATCGACCTCACCGCCTGGGAGGCGAGTCTCGCGCTCAACCTCACCAGTCACCTGCACCTGATGCAGAGCGCGGTTCCTTATCTCAAGCTCGGCTTCGACCCCGCCATCGTTATCATCGGGTCCAAGAACGTGCCGGCGCCCGGTCCGGGCGCCGCGTCGTATTCCGCGGCCAAGGCGGGGCTGACCCAGCTGGGCAGGGTGGCCGCGCTCGAGCTGGGCAAGGAGGGCATCCGGGTCAACACCCTGCATCCCCACCTGGTGATCGACACCGCGGTGTGGACCCCGGAGGTGCTGGCCTCGCGCGCCAGCCAGTACGGGATGACGGGAGAGCAGTACGTGCGGAACAATCTGCTGGGCACCGAGCTCACCACCCGGGACGTGGCGCTCGCGGTCCTCGCCCTGGTCGGCCCGGCGTTTGCCCGGACCACCGGCGCGCAGATTCCGGTGGACGGGGGGAGCGACCGGGTGGTCTAGCGGACCGGACATCCGCTATTGCACCGGCCCTATCACGGAGATGGTACTCCCGAAGGGGTCGATTACGTCGAAGGTGGGGGCACCCCACGTCTCGTTCTGAGGCGCGCGGCGAATCTCGACTCGGTCTCGCCATGCAGCGTAGTACGCATCGGCGTCTTCTACCTCAAGAGAAACGCACGCCTCCCGGCCATGACCGGACATCGGACAATCAAGGGTGAGAGAGATGTTCCCGCGATCAACGACCAGGAGACCGGTCGTACCGTCTTCCGTTGCCTCGAGGTCGAGGTCGCAGGCTTGGCGGCACTCAGGGTCTGCTGGACTGAGCCTGGGCGCTCGCGCGTTCTAACGCCACCTCGAGGACCGTCCTCATGTCGGCCATTGTGGTAGCCGGATGATTGTTGAAATCGACGAGTTGGTGGCTGGTAATGCGGTCGCGCCATCGCTCGAAGATGACCGACCGAACCAATTGGAGGGCCGGCTGCCGGTGATGATAGCGACCCATTCGGGTCTCAACCGTAGTGTAGAGCAGGCAAAAGAGACCCGTATTGGCCGGGTCGGCGCCGGGGCAGCTCTGAACTTCCTGGCGATTCCACTGCCTGATTCGATCGAGTCCCGCCAACGCAGCGCGGAGGATGGTGAGGTCGTCCTCGGTGGCCGGAGGCGGGTTCACGAGATCCAGAACCAGCAGAATGTCGCGGCTCCCGCGCTGGCAGGCCGCGCAGGGTGGCTGTGCCGGATCAACCTGTCGCCACTCCTTGACCAGGAGCCATGTCAGCCCGGTCCGGAACACGAAGCGATCGGGGGTCCGGCTACTGCCATCCGTGGCAATCTCGAACGCGACGTCGGTAGCGGGCAAGGAGATATTGCCGCGCCATGGGGGAGGATCTTGGGGGCCGGTCGTCATCCAGATCCTGACGCTGTCGCGGATGGGCAGGCGGAGTGATTGGCTCGCCCCGCCCTCTGGACTCTCGGGCCGGCACTGGCCCCCGAATCCGTATGGTCTTGCGGCGAGGCGGCATGTGGCGACCTGGCTGGCAACCTCGCTGGCACTGATGGGAACGAAGAAGAGCAGGACTGCGACCGTCAGCTTTATCGGCCTGTCAGCGCGCTCGCACGTGTCCTGAATCGCAGTTCGTGGTGTCCGGCGCTCGGGCGCGAAGATCCGATACGGAGCCAGGAGCCGAAGGAACCAGCGGCGGTCAGGTTCCGACTTGCGCTGCGTGATCAACTCCTGGATCTCCGCCGGGAGCCGACGGGTCCTGCTCCGGGAGACATGGGTCAGCACAAGGGTGTCCTCGTTGTCTAGCGACCTGAGCTTCTGCTGCGGGGCGTGCCGAAGCCGCCGCAGCCGGTTAGGCTGTACCAGCCAGTCGGCCCCCCTCAGGGGGCAGCGGTGATGGTCCGGCTGCTCACCATCCCGAGGCTCGAGTGGGGCGGCTTGTCGGGGCCGTCTTGGAAATTGCAGAACAGCGCATAGGTCCGTCCCGGCAGAAGCTCGACCGACAAGCCGCCGAGTGTGGTCACCCCAGGTTTGGCGATCAGGATGCCGACGATGCCATCGAGCAGGGAATCCGGGCTATTGCCGGCTTTGATCCTCTCCAGGACTTGGGCGAGGGTAACTCCCGGCTTCAGCAAGGCCATTCCCATTTCGTGATCCACTTTCCCGACATTGTTGAAGTGGAGAACTGTGGTACCCGCTTGAAGTGAGTCCGGGAGCTGAAAGGCATAATCGCTACCGGTAACGGCAATGACCTGGGGCCCCTGCGAAGGTGGCGCTTGGCAGGCCATCGCCGCGACGAACAGTGCGGCAAGCGCCAACGGCGAGCGTCGCGACCGGAGGGGGTGACCTGGAGAGGAACGGGAGTTCATCGACTCCTCCGTGCGGGTGCGGTGCGTATCCGCCGAACTTGAGAATCAGTTACGACCGGAGGGTATCTCCAGCCCCGACAGGCTGCAAGGCTCGCGGCAGATCCAGCGGACTCCGCACCCCAGGCCTCTCCGGTTGAGCACATGGGTGTGATCATTGTGGGTGCTTACGTCCGAGTGCCCCGCCTCCTCGCGACCCGCCGGTCGGCACAAAACGCGGCGACCCGGGCCGCCGCGACCCCACCACCTTGAGGCCCTAGTCGCCCGCCAGCGCCGCGAGCTCCGGGGCCGAGGCGCCCGAGACCCCCCGCTCGGTGATGATCGCGGTGACATGCCGGGCCGGCGTCACGTCGAATCCCGGATTGAAGACCGGCACTTCAGCATCGCCGGTCACCTCGAGCGCGGCGCGCTCCTCGATCGGAATGGCGGCGGCATCGTCCAGCGCCCAGTCGATGGTGGACGCCGGGGCGGCCACGTAAAAGGGAATGCCGGCCTCGCGGGCCGCCAGGGCCTTGAGCGAAGTGCCGATCTTGTTGCAGACATCCCCGCCCCGGGTGATCCGGTCCGCCCCCACCAGACAGAGATCCACCCGGCCCCGCTCGAAGAGCAGCCCGGCCGCGTTGTCCACCACCAGGGTGTAGGGCACCCCGTGCTGTCCCAGCTCCCAGGCGGTGAGCAGGCCCTGGTTGCGGGGCCGGGTCTCGCTCACCCACACGTGGACCGGCACTCCTTCGTCGTGGAGCCGGTACACCGGCGCCAGCGCGGTGCCCCAGTCCACCGTCGCCAGCCATCCCGCGTTGCAGTGGGTCAGTACCGAGAGCGGGCGATCCCGGCTCTCCTCCGCGACCCCGCTCCGCAACAGCCCGGCCCCGTGCCGTCCGATCGCTTCGCAGGCCGCGAGCTCCCGCTCGGCGATGGCCCGCGCCTCCTGCCAGGCGGCGTCGGCCCGCGCCGAGGGGGCGAGTCCCCCCACCGTCCGTTCGACCCGGCCGACCGCCCAGCCGAGGTTGATGGCGGTGGGGCGGGACGCCCGGAGGGCGGCGGCGGCCCGGGCCAGTGAGGCATCGGAGGGATCGGCCCGGAGCGCGAGGGCCACGCCGTAGGCTGCGGTCACCCCGATCAGGGGCGCCCCGCGCACCTGCATGGTGGCGATCGCGCGCACGGCGTGGTCGAGCGTTTCCAGCCGGGCCAGCGCCAGCCGTGCGGGAAGGAGGGTCTGATCGATGATGACGACCCCCTCGCCGCGCCCGGCCTCCTCGAGCGCCCGGCGCGACACCCCCGCTACCCGCACGGAAGGGGGATCATTCCCCGGCAAACTCGATCAGGGTGAACACCGGGTGCCCGGCCTCGCGGAGCCGGCGGGCGCCCCCCAGGTCGGGCAGGTCAATGACGAACGCCGCTTCGTGCACCGCGCCGCCCGAGTCGAGGATCAGCCGCGCCGCGGCGAGCGCGGTTCCCCCCGTGGCCACCAGATCGTCCACCAGCAGCACCCGGTCGCCCGGCTCCACGGCATCCACGTGCATCTCGACCCGGTCGGTGCCGTACTCGAGGTCGTAGTCGCATCCGACGGTGCGGGACGGCAGCTTGCCCCGCTTGCGGATCGGAATGAAGCCGGTGCCCAGTGCATGGGCCAGCGCGCCACCGAGGATGAATCCGCGAGCCTCGATCCCCGCCACCTTGGCCACCCCGGCGCCCCGGTAGCGCGCGGCCAGCCGGTCGATGGTCTCCCGGAACCCCGCGGGGTCGAGCAGCAGGGTGGTGATGTCGCGGAACAGGATCCCCGGCTTGGGATAGCCGGGGATGGTGCGGACCAGGGTGCGCAGGTCGGTCACAGCAGCCGGCCCATGATGGCGCCGAGCCGGGCCACGACCGCCGGATCCCGGGAGGACGGAGCGGTCATGAGCGCCCCGTCGAGCGCCCGGTCGCAGCGGTGGGCACAGGGAACCGGTCGGTCCCGGAGCCGCGGGACGACCCGGCGCAGGAGGGTTCGCGCCGCGATGATATTCTGCTCCATCACCGCCACGACCTGCTCGGCGGTGACGTGCGCCTGGTCCACCCGCCAGCAGTCGTAGTCGGTGACCATCGCGACGGTGGCGTAGCAGAGCTCCGCCTCCCGGGCCAGCTTCGCCTCCGGCATGCTGGTCATCCCCACCACCGAGCAGCCCCATCCCCGGTGCAGCTCCGACTCGGCCCGGCTGGAGAACTGGGGTCCCTCCATGACCAGCGAGGTGCCACCCCGCACCGCGGGCACTCCGGCTTCCGCCGCCGCCGCCGCGAGGGCGTCGCCGAGCCGGGTGCACACCGGTTGGGCCATGGAGACGTGCCCCACCATGCCGGTGCCGAAGAAGCTCTTCTGCCGGGCAAAGGTGCGGTCGATGAACTGGTCGGGAATGACGAAGGTGCCGGGGGCGAGCTCCTCGCGCAGCGAGCCCACCGCGGAGAACGCGATGACGTCGGTCACCCCGGCGCGCTTGAGCGCGTCGATGTTGGCCCGGTAGTTGACTTCGGACGGGGTG
>DATFGC010000451.1:0-7637 GCA_035249765.1 Gemmatimonadales bacterium
CAAAGAGCAGCTCCGCGCGCAGAAATCGTTCGAAGGTCCCGGCGTAGAACGGCGAGGCGACCGCGAACTGGAACCAGACATCGAGGCGTCCCTGCTCCAGCACGGCGAGCGCGGCGGCGGGATCACCCCGTGCGTTCAGGATCTCCGCATCGAGGGTTCGAGACAGGTGCTGCAAGAGCGCCGAAGCGCCGGACGGCACCGCTTCCTCGGCCAGCGCCTCGGCATCGAGCGCCGCCTGATCGAGCTGACCGATCCGGACCGCCAGGATTCCGGCAAGGAAGAGCCGGAGATGGCAGAGAATCGGGTTGTGAAACACCAGGGGCACCGCCACGGCCGGGCGCGCCCGGGAGGGATCCCAGGCCCGGAGCTCCTCCCCGATCGCCGCCCGTTCTCCGGATGAAAGGGGCAGAAAGGGCAGAGTGGCGAAGAGGCCGCGGGTGGTGATCCCCCAGGCAGGATCGAGCCGCTCCGCCTCGCGCAACCGGTCGAAGGCCTCGATCGTCCGCCCCCGGGCCAGGTCCAGGTGGGCCAGGGTGCCGAGGCCGAAGGCGCGAAACTCTTCGGAGCGAGCCGCGGCAAACAGCGCCCGGCCCAGCCGCTCGGCCCCGTCCGGATTGCCGGCGTAGAGGGCGACATCCGAAAAGGCCCGCGCAATTACCAGGCCCCGCGCCGAGACCAGCTCCCGCACCGCCTCGGCCTGGGCCGGCTGGTCGTGGTTGGCGAAGGCGCGCAGGGCGCGCAGCCCGGGCGCCTGATCGCTGGCACCGCTCTGGGAAAGGGCGCGCTGCACCAGTGCATCCAGGTCCCTGCTCCGGCCTTCCAGCGCGGCAATGCGGGCCAGCTGGATGACCGCGCCCTGGTGCGCGGGGTCGAGCGCCAGGGCCCGCTCGAATGGCTCGCGCCCCTCGGTAATGCTCCGGCCCCGGTAGGGGTTGCTGTGGAAGAGCACATCGCCGAGCAGAAACCACCCCTCCAGACTCTCCGGCCAGGCGGTGACGATGGCGGCGTAGCGCCGCTCCGCTTCGCCGCCCTGGCCGGTGATCCAGGCGTGCTGGGCTTCCAGCAGGAGGCGATCGTGCTCGGTCAGGCGCTCCCGGCGGCGGTAGGCTTCCTCCGACGCGGCGCGGGCCGGCTCGACCAGCGCGACGGCGGCCAGCGCCGCGGCCAGGCGATACCACGCCAGCGCGAAGGCCGGGTCGGCATCGGTCGCCCGGCGGAAGGCGCCCACTGACTCGAGGTAGCGGGCCAGCCGGAAGGCCTGCTCTCCCAGCAGCCAGGCCTTGAGCGCCGGCAGCGATTCGGTGGTGAGCTCGGCGAGTCCGAGGGAGCCATCCGACTTGGCGCCGCGCCAGCCGGTCAGCAGTCCCACCGCGAGTCGATCCACCAGATCGAACAGGGCCGGCTCCCCTGCGGCGCGCTCCTGAACCCGGACGACCAGGGTGCCGTCGGACTGGTGGAGTGCGGCAGCGACCTCGATCCGTCCCGCGGTCTCCAGCACGCTGCCCAGGACGAAGCTGCCGGCACCGGCCCGGGCCGCGAGCCGGATGCCTCGCTCGACGCTCCACGGCGCGCCCCGTTCCTGCTCCGACATCGAGAGCACCAGCGCGGGCTCGACTACCCTGAGCGCCCCGGCCCCATCGAGCCGGGTCGAGAGCAGGTCTACCATCCCCTCGCCGAGAAACCCGAGCGCCGGGGCACCGTGAACCGTGAAGGGACAGACGGCGAGGAGGGGGGAGAGGGGAAAATCTGGAGAACGGGGAAAACGGGGGAAATGGGACGTAGCGAGTGGCGAAGAGGAGTGAGTTAAGAGCTCCCTCGTTTCGGCATCGTCTTCATCGAATTCCAGCGCGCGCAGGGCCCACTTGCGGACTTTCGCGGGATCAGACTCCGAGCGGGCCAGGCTGCGGGCGGCGTCGAGCGCGGCGTCGCGAAGCCGGCGGCGCTCGCGGTCCAGCCAGTCCTCGACGTCGGGCGCTCCCGCGACGTAGAACCCCTCCAGCAGGTCGCCCCGATAGTGGGCAAGGGCCTCGGCAGGGGCTCCCCGGTCCAGCGCCTTCCGGAAGGCAACCGCATCACACCAGAGCTGCTCGGAGAGTCCCACCTCTTCCTCGCCCCGTCCGATCAGCGCTTCCTCTCCGATGGCGCGGCGGAGGAAATGGAGCGACCGCCGGAGGGCGCCCCGGGCGTGCTCGGCATCGAGCTCGGGCCAGAAGAGGCCGAGGAGGGTGTCGCGCCGCACATAGCGGCCCGGCGCGGCAATGGCGAGGTAGGCGAGGAGGGCAAATCGCTTGGGCTGCTGCACCACGGCACGGAGCTCGGCTCCTCCGGCGGTCCGCAAATCAACTTCTCCCAATGTGCGCAGCTCGAGCATCACGAAAAGTAGCGAATAGCGAATAGCGAAGAGCGAAGAGCGAAGAGGAACGGCCGCTTCGCTACTCGCTACTCCCTCACATTACGATGACCGCGCGGGCGTCGGAGCTGGTGAGAAGTGGCCGGAGCCGAAGCATCCAGAGCAGAGACAGGAGCGCGAAGGCCAGTGCGCCGCCCAGCATCCAGGGGGAGCCGCTGCCGCCGGCGAGGAGCACCCCCGACACCCCGCCCAGGATCAGCAACCGGGCGATCTCGCTGGGTCCCGACCAGGCCCGCGCTTCGAGGATGCCTCCGATGTTACCCAGGGAGAGCAGGACGTAGAAGGTGGCCGCCATGAGAGTGGCCGGAGGCAGGGTGGACGCGGTATTCAGCACCGCCACCGAGGCCAGCAGGACGGCGAGAAACTGGGCCACCGCGTAGCGCCGCAGTTCGGCGGGAACCTCGGGATCGTATTTGTGAAAGGTGTCCGGCGAGACCGGGCCGGGCACGATGCGAGCGCCCAGCGCAGGCGGCACCCAGCCGGGGTGGCCCAGCACCGCGCGCCACCGCTCGCCCCAGGTGCGGGCGGCGCGGAGCTTGGCGGCAATCTCCCCGAACACGTGCACGTTGGCCCAGAGCGGATTCCAGCTCCGGAGCGGCTTGGTCAGGCCGTACACCGGCGGCGCGACCTCGGGCTCGAAGGTGCCGAACATCCGGTCCCAGATGATCAGCATTCCCGCGAAGTTGCGGTCCTGGTATTCGGGATTCACCCCGTGGTGCACCCGGTGGTGCGACGGAGTGTTGAGGACCAGCTCGAGGGGGCCCAGCCGGCCGATCTCCCGGGTGTGCACCCAGAACTGGTACACCAGATTCAGCGCATGACAGATCAGCCACATCGTCACCGGCACCCCCAGCAGGGCGATCGGCATATAGAAGACCCAGCTCATCAGCCCGTGCAGGCTGCTCTGGCGGAGCGCGACGGTCAGGTTGAATTCCTCGCTGGAATGGTGCACCACGTGGCCGGCCCAGAGGAGATTGACCACGTGGGAGGTCCGGTGCATCCAGTAGTAGGCGAAGTCGTCGAGCAGGAAGACCAGTGCCCAGCTCCCCAGCGCGGCCAGGTCGAGGCCTCGCCCGGCAAAGGGATTGCGGAAAATCCATTCCGGGACCGGGAGGAAGAGCTGAACCCGCGCGTGGGAAGCGACCCAGGCGAAGGCGAGCACGGTGCCGAGGGCGATGAAGATCCCGGCAAACTGACTGAGGATGCCGCAGGAGAGATCGCTGACCGAATCGCCCAGCCGGTACACCCTGCGCCGCCGCAACCGGGTCACCAGCAGCTCGAGCCCGATCAGGGCGAAGAAGAGGGGAATCGAGGCCTGGATGACGTCCATTGGGAGCCCTCAGCCTTCAGCCTTCAGCCACAGCAAACGCCCTCAGGCGTTGGTTACAAAACTACACCCGTGCTGCTGGGCCGCCGCCAGGGCCAGAAAGCCGGAGGGGACCAGGCTGATTCCCGGGACCAGATGGGCCAGGGCGCGCTCCCGGGCTTCGGCTTCGATGGACTTGTCCCGACCCTGCACCCGCTGGGTGACCCCCCAGAAGGCGAACTCACAGGCGACCACGATGCCGCCCCGGGCGATCAGTGCGTCGAGTCCGAGACCCTGGGCAAAGGTCCTGGCCGGGGGCGGAAACATCCCCATCGACTCCACCATGGCGGCGGCCATCTGGGGATTCCGCTTCGGGATATTGGGCTTCTCGGCGGTCGAGCCGCTCAGGGCGATCTCATACTTGGCCCAGAAGGCGTCGTTCATTGCGAGGGTGACGGCGCCGTGGCGGAGCACCACCACCGCGGTGCAGTCGTCCGCGGCCGCGCCCAGCAGGCTCTGACATTGGTTGAGCCAGATCCAGGCGCGGATCAGGCCGGTCCCGTCGTCGCGGGGGTTGTCGAAGACGGCGCGGTGCGTGCCACGAATTCTCGAAAGCCAGGACATTGCCTGGGGAATGGGGATTGGGGACTGGGGATTGGAGCTCGTTCCCTCCACCTTGCCGGCGATGCCCACCGCAAGCAGTGACCCGAGGAAATCCCTTCTGTCGCTGGGCATCGAGTTCCCTTTCAGCTGGCGAGGATGTAATTGCATCCGGCTTCCTGGGCCCGCAGCACCCCGAAGACTCCCGAGGGCTGGAGGATCACCCCGGGGACCACGTGGTGCAGCGCCATTTCCCGCGCCTTCCCCGCGTCACCGCCGGCCTCCCCCTTCACCTGCTCTACGACATCGTGGAAGGCGAGGTTGCAGGCGAGCACGGTCGCCTTGGCGAGGACCTTCTTGAGGACTTCGTCGGCGAGGGCGGCCGGGAGGTCTCCGTAAGGCGTCGGCCCCAGGAAAGGGTTCCGGCGGACCGGGGTCCCGTCCTTCTCGTTGATCTTGAGCATCGCACCGATCTTGTGGTGATTCCAGAACTCGTCATCCATGATCATCCAGATGGCGTTGTGGCGGAGCACCACCACCGCGCTCATGTCGACCGCCTTGGGGCTGTAGACCTCGGCGTAATCCTTGAACCAGACCAGGGTCCGGACCAGTCCCAGCCCCGCCGAGACCTCCGGGGTGTCGAACACGGCGCGGTGGGCGCCGGTGATCCTGCCGGTCCAGGAGACATCCCAGGATGACTGGGGAGACTGGGGCAGACCGGGGGAACGGGGGAAACCAGGGTTTCCCGCGAGTCCCATCGCGACCATCGCGCCCAGAAACTCCCTGCGATCGGTGCTCATGCGCTCCTCCTATGCCAGGTGATGGGCCTTGCGGCCGCCGCGGGCAACCTGCTCGTGAGTGAATTCCAGCTTCAGGATCTCGGCCGCCATCTGGACGGCGCGGTCGGCCAGCGCCTCGGCCCCCTGGCGGAGGTCGGCGCTCTGCTCCACCGCTCGGACGTTGTTCTCCATGTCCTCCGCCGACCAGCCCCGGGAGTGGGCGACGAAAGGGAACTGGGGGAACAGAAAGCCCAGCTCTCCGAAGAAGGTAAGCAGGGGGCCCACCACGCCCTGCACGTTGTCCTGACCGCCGGTGACGATGAAGGCCGCGACCTTGTTGCGAATCAGGACCTTGTTCCGGATGGTGATCTGGTTCTGCACGCAGTTGAGCCGCTCCGCCATCTTGTAGTAGAGGGAGCTGGCTGACCCCCACCGGATCGGGGTGGCGAGGAGCAGGACATCGGACCAGTGCACGATCGCCTCGTAGACCTGATCGAGCTGATCTTCCGGATCCATCTGGGTGATCGAGCAGGGCCAGGTGCAGGCATGCGCGCTCTTGGAGTAGTATCCCTCGCAATGCCGGAACTGCAGCTGGTTGAGCCGGATGAGCCGGGTCTCGGCTCCACAGGCGCCGGCCGCGTGATTCACGGCGGCCTCGAGCAGTAAATCCGAGGTCGAGACACGGGGATAGGCCCGGTCCATCACCGTGGTGGAGATTCCCGCGACCCGGATCGCCCCCGGCTCCCGCTCGACTGTCCGCGCCAGAGGGTGGGCCGGGTGGGGAACCCGATAACGCCGGGTAGCGGCTTCCAGATTCACCAGCACCCGGCCGCCCTCCACCTTCACCTCGTGCCGGGGTACCGACTCGGCCTCGAATCCGGGTTCACCCTGGCCGCCGATCCGATGGTACCTCCAGTGGTGCCAGGGGCAGGTGATGTAGTCTCCCTCCAGCCGCCCTTCGCCCAAGGGGCCGCCGGCATGGTTGCAGGTGCCGGAGATGGCCCCGAAAACGCCCTCGGAATAGCTCAGGGCGATGCGGGTGCGGTCCATTACAAACTGCCGGAGCGGAGCCCGGCTCAGCTCATCCGCTTCGCCGAGATCGTGCCACCTGGGATCGGTCATGGAGGCGGGTGCCAAGGGTTTTAGACCGAGAGTCGGAGAGGCAGGGAAGATTCGGTGAAGTGCTCGGTCTCGCAAGGTGATCCGGAAACGTAACGAAACAACACCTGACTCGCAGATACCGTGATTAGTGAGAAGCTAACTGTAACAGCTTCAGGGCGATGCATGCAGATGGACAATGGCCCTCGCTCGGGCCGGTGACTCCGGTGCAGGGCGGTCAGCAGCTCCGGAGTCAGGCCGCCTGGCGCTTCCCGTGCCGCCCGCAACAACGCGCCGCGGGAGCGCTCGACGCCGGCCTGATCGCTCCCCGAGCTGGTGCGGACCAGTCCCGGCTCGGTCACGATGTTCTGGCTCAGCTCCAGCCCGTTCCACTCGAAGAGCGTTGGGGGTCGGCCGGGTGTCACGCTCACCAGGGTGAAGGGACGATACTGGGCGAGCGGCAGCCCGGCGAGGGCGATCCCAACACTGGCTGCGCCAGGCAATCCGGCAAGGTCCCTCACCAGGAGGCCGCGGCTCACCAATGGGGTCCCGGCATCGTGGGGAGACTCGTCCCAGCGGTTGAGCAGCTCCAGGGCATGGCCCCGGTCATTGACGGAGATCCAGGTGCCGCCGGCGTCGCCATCCACCGGCATGAGCGCGGGGACGCCGCCGACAAGCTCCGGAGCCGGGGGAAGGGCGGGGGCGCGGGTTCGGCGCTCGTCCCGGTTCATCGCCAGCGCATAGCCGCCGGGAAGCGGAGTCCAGCTCAGGGTGCACACGGGACTCAGGTCCCCTCGGGCTCGTGGCGCCACAGCGGGACGAACCGCTGCGCGATCGCCCTGGACGCCTGCTCGGCAAGCTCCCCCCGGGTCCCTCCCGGCAGCGGGGCCGGGCCGAATTCTACGGTAGCCTCGAATCCCCTGATCCGGCAGAGATTGAGCAGGTGGGGCCCGAACGGCATCTCGCCCCACCACCCAACGGCCATGTGGGCGGGCGGAGCTCCGGGCGGAGTCCGGTAGGTCAGGGCGGCGTAGTGCACCGGAAACTGTTTCCTGGCGGCCCAGTCGAACAGAGCGGGACGCATGGGGAGCAGCGCCTGTCCGGAGGAGGTGGTTCCTTCTGCAAAGAGAATGACCCCGTCCCCCCGGTGAATTGCCTCCTCGATGAGGTCGAGCACCCGAACCGCATCGCGGCGCACTTCCCGGTTGACCCACACGGTGCCGAAGAGATTGGCAAGCGGTCCCAGCACCGGCCACCGGCGCATGTCGCTCTTGGCGATGAACACTCCATCGAGGCAGGTGTAAAGCAGGATGATGTCCACGTAGCTGAGGTGGTTGGACACCAGGAAATAGGGCGGTCTCGGTGGGGTGCCGATGACGCTTCGGCGGATGCCGAGCACGGCGGCGAACCCCCGGGCCCAGGTGCCCACGACCCGGTGCCGCCA
>DATFGC010000452.1:0-2352 GCA_035249765.1 Gemmatimonadales bacterium
CCTACGCATCCGTGTATGCGGATACGTTTAGGAGCCCATGACCAGACCGACTCCTCGCGAGGTCGAGGATCACCGGGGACTCTTCAGCGGATTGGCCGATCCGGTCCGGATCCGGCTTCTGAATCTCCTGGCCGCCGGAGAGCTGTGCGTGTGCGATCTGACCGGAATCCTCGGGCTGCCCCAGTCGAGCGTGTCCCGTCATCTGGCCTACCTGCGTCGGACCCGATTGGTCGAGACGGAGCAGAAGGGGAAATTCGCTCACTACCGCCTCTCCAGGCCGCGAAGCGCCGTGCACCGGAGCGTGCTGACCTGCGTGCGGTCCGCTTTTCCGGGCACTCCGCTGCTGGATCGGGAGCGGGAGAGAGCCGCCACCCGGGTACGTCTCCGCGCCCTCAAGCCCTGCTGACACGGGGGTGGAAGGAGCTGCCGTGCGGTACGCACTGATGTCCGACATTCACGCCAACCAGCCGGCGCTGCGTGCGGTGCTTGCGGATATCGCCGGGAGGGGTGATCTGGGCGCCATCTACCACCTGGGCGACCTGGTTGGCTACGCGCCCTGGCCCGACGAGGTGGTCGCCCTGCTGTGGAGCGAGGGCATTCCGGGCGTGGCGGGGAATTACGATTCCACCGTCGCCACTGACTACAAGCATTGTGGCTGCCGCTACGAGGATCCCCGGCAGGAGGAGCTGTCCCATCTCTCCTACGGCTGGACCCGTGCCCATGTCTCGGCCGAAACCCGGCGGCGGCTGGGTGGATTGCCGTTCCGGATCGACCTCCGCCCGTTCGGGGGCCACCTCGCCGGACCCAGCGTGATCCTCCTGCACGGGAATCAGGTTCTCAACACTGTGTATGTGACGGAGGATCGGTCGGACGAGTTTCTGACCAGGATGGGACAGGGCGCCGGCGCCAGGGCGGGCGACGTGGTCTGCTTCGGACACACTCACGTTCCCTGGCACCGGGTTGTGGATGGCGTCCACTTCGTGAATACCGGGAGCGTCGGCCGGCCCAAGGACGGCGATTGGCGGGCCGGCTATGCCATCCTCACCGTGGTCGAGGCCGGCGTCGGTGTCGAGTTCGTGCGGGTGAAGTACGACGTCGAAGCCGCGGCGCAGGCAATCCTCGCGAGCGAGCTTCCCGACGAATTCGCGGAGTACCTCCGCACCGGAGGCATGCCCGGAGCTTTGCCCGGTGGCTGAGGCGGCCGCAAATGGATTCGGCTCGCGGCACTACCTCTCCGAGCTGCTCGGAACCTTTGTCCTGGTGGCACTCGGCCCGGGGGCCGCGATGGTCGCGGGAAAGACCCAGGCGTTCGGGCACTCCGGGGTGGCCCTCGCGTTCGGGCTCGCGGTGGCCCTGGTGATCGCGGCGACCGGTCACCTGGGGGGGGCACATATCAATCCCGCGGTGACCATCGGGCTCTGGTCGGTCCGCCGGTTTCCCGGCCGGCAGGTGCTTCCCTACGTCACCGCCCAATGCCTGGGCGCGGTGCTGGCGTCGGCGAGCCTGCTCTGGATCCTGGGGCCCGAGGGGGGCTTCGGCGCGACGATACCCGCGGTCGCCACGTCGAAGGCGTTCGCGGTGGAGGCGGGCTACTCGGCGATTCTCGGCTTCGTCATCCTGGGGGCGACCGACCCGAAGAATGCTCCCGGAGTTGCTCCGTTCGCGATCGGGGCCACGGTCTTCGCGGGCGCACTGGTCACCGGTCCGCTGACGGGAGGGAGCTTCAATCCGGCCCGGACGCTGGGCCCGGCGGTGATCGGGGACGTCTGGGCCGCACACTGGCTCTACTGGGTTGCGCCTATCCTGGGCATGATCGCCGCCATGCACGCGTATCGCGGATTGCGGGGCAGCCTTCCGGATCCTATCTGAAGCTCGCGACCCCTCCGGTTGCGACCAGGAGGAGCCAGATCCCCAGCACTCCGATCGCCGCTCCCACGATCTGCCCGAACCGCCGGGGCGAGAGACCCAGCAGCATTCGCTCCCCCAGGAGAGTTCCGATGAGGACGCCGGCGGTCGCTATCCCGATCGGCACGGCGAGCGGCAGCAGCTTCGCCCCGCTGCTCCACAAGTAGACCGGCGTCCGGGCCAGGTCCACCAGTACGCCGGTCGCCGTGGCGGTGGCGACGAAGCGCACCGGGGACAACCCGAACGCCGTCAGCGCCGCGGAGCGCAGCCCGCCCTGATTGCCCGCGACCCCGCCGAAGAATCCCGACAGCAGCCCGAACACGGCCACCAGGGCGCCCCGGGGGTGCCACCGCGCGGACCAGCCGGTCAGCTGGGCCAGGGCGGTGAGGAGCAGCAATCCGCCCAGGATTGCGGTGAGGGCCGTTCCCGAAAGCCGGGTGTAGAGGA
>DATFGC010000453.1:0-5664 GCA_035249765.1 Gemmatimonadales bacterium
TTGCGCCCCTGGCGGGTTCCCCGTCCGTTGTAGTAGCTGGTGTCGCGGGCATCCACCAGCCGGACCCTGCTGTTCTCGAGGCTCCGCCGGACGAAGTCGGCATCCGCGACGATGGCCGGATTGGGACGGACCGAGAGTCGGCCCCGGGCCGGGGCCGGCACCTCGGTGGTGATCGCGTGTCCCTCGCTCTTCCAGGCCTCCAGCCCGCCGTCCAGAATCGAGACCCGGCCAGCCAGTCCGGCGTATTCGAGGGTGAACAGGGTACGGGAGGTCGGGGTGAAGTACTGGCGAGCCGAGTAGAGCACGATTCGGGTTTGGTCGGAGATGCCTCTGGCCTCCAGCACCGAGTCCAGGACTTCGGCGCTGGGCAGCTCAAGGAACAGAGCGCCCTCCACCCGCGGGGTAGAGAGCTCCTGGAAAGGGTTCAGGAACTGGGCGCCCGGAATGTGGCCTTCGTCATAGACCTGTTTCGTGTTCTGGTCCCCAATGTGAAAGAGCACCAGATCCCGGTCGGAGAGATGCTGGGCCAGCCAGGTGGTGGTGACGATTAGCGGAGCGCCCGACTGGGGCGAGGCCGGGCCGGCGGCGGCCAGGGCGAGCCCGGCAAGGAAGAGCGTGGACATGGTCCCTCGGAGGTTAGGCGTCCGGAGCGCTCGGTACCAACCCGAGCGTACCTTCCGTCAGGTACGAGAGAATTACGGCGAAGGTGTCAGGGCGTCAGGGAAAGCGCTCCCGTTGAGGTCAGCAGCACCACGAACACATCCGCGCTCCCCAGGCTGGTGAGCCGGAAGGCGGGGGCACCCGGATCGAAATCGGGGGAGCCGAAGAACTGTCCCGCAGCCAGGACCCCGCCCGATGGGAACGGGGCGACCGCCACCCCGCGATTCTGCCGCTCCGCCTCGCTGGTGCCTTCGCCGAAGCGGGTCACCCAGGTCAGCCCGCCGCTGAACGTGTACTTCGCGACAAACGCGTCGGTGGCTCCGGCGCTTCCCAGGCTCGCGACGACCGAGGTGCCGCTCCCGGGATCGAAGTCCACCGCTCCGGTGAATCCACCGGTCAGCAGCAGACTGCCGTCGGGATCGACCGCAGGGCGGGGCGCCGGATCGGCGGCAAGCGATCCCACCACAAAAGCAGACTGGAAGCCGCCGGCACCGTCATAGCGGACCGCGAACCAGTCGGTATCGCCCAGGCTGGTCCGGATCGTCACCCCGGTCCCGGCGTCGAAATCCGTGCTGCCGGTAAAAGTCCCGGTCGCCACGACTCCACCTCCCCCGTCAGGCGCGAGCCCGCCGGCCCGGATCTGCTCTTCGGCAAGGCCACCCAGGCCCCCCGCCCAGAGAAATGTTCCATCGCTTGCATACCCCGCGAGGAAGGCGTCGCCGCCGCCCTGCGAGGTCAGCTGGGTGACTGTGCTGCCGGGGTCGAATGCGGCGCTGCCCCGGAAGGTTCCGCCGACCACCACCACACCGCCCGAGGTCACCGCGAGGGCGTCGGCCCGATCGGTGTCGGTACCGCCGATCGGGAAGAGGAAACTGACGGCCCCGGCCGCATCCAGCCCGAGGAGGAAGGCATCCTGAGCGTCCCCGTTGCTGACGATGGTCGGCCCGGCGGCGGGGGGCAGGTCGGCACTCCCGCTGAACACCCCGGTAGCGTAGATCCCGGTCGCATCCACCGCGACACCAGTCACCTGATCGGCGCTGAGGCCGCCCAGGCGGCGGCTCCACATGAAGTCGCCCACGGCGGACAGCTTCACCACGAAGCCGTCCTCCCCGCCCAGGCTGGTGAGGATCTGGCTTCCCGGCCCGGGATCGAAATCGGTGGAGCCCTCGAAGGCGCCTCCGAGGTAGAGATTGCCGGCGGCATCGCGCGCGAGGCTGGTGACCCGTTCGGCGCCGGTGCCGCCGATCTGAGCGACCCAGACCAGGGCGCCAGCGGTGTACTTGGCCAGAAACACATCGGTCGAGCCCAGGCTGGTGCGCGCCGCGACGCCGGCGCCGGGATCGAAGTCCGTGGTTCCCGAAAACGTGCCGGTGAGGTAGACGCCGCCGGTGGGATCCACGACCATATCCGCCAGTACTTCGGCGCCGACGTCGCCCACCCGGAAGGCAAGCACGGGAGGAGAAGCGGGCGGATTGGGCCCACTGGGAAACCCGCGGTCGATCGGCCGGCCCTCACAGCCGAGCAGGAGAACGGATACTGCAAACACGACGGCGGATTGCGGATGTCGCATTTCTGCCTCCGGTAGCGAGCGGCCTGCTACGGAGATTAGCCTTCCGGGCACCTTCCCGTCCACACCCCGGAGCGCTCGATGCGGGCGTCGCACGCCGCTGGTCTGCTGAAACTTGCACTTCTGATGCTGGCCGCGCCGCTCAGCGCGCAGTCGACCCTGCTGGATTCCGCCCGCACCCGGCTTTCGCCGCTCGACGGTGAAGTCGTGGTGGCCGGCCTGGACAGCGTGGTGGAGGTCCGCCGGGACCGCTGGGGAATTCCCCACATCTATGCCCGCACCACTCATGATCTGTTCTTCGCGCAGGGATACGTCGTGGCGCAGGACCGCCTCTGGCAGATGGAGATGTGGCGTCGCGCCGGGGAAGGCCGGCTGGCCGAGGTGCTGGGTCCCGCGATGGTCGAGCGGGACCGGCTGGCCCGGCTGCTGCTCTATCGGGGAGATGCGGCCCTCGAATGGGCGAGCTACGCCCCGGATGCCCGGGAGATCGTCGGCGCATTCGTGCAGGGTGTGAATGCCCGGATCCGGGAGGTGCGGAACAATCCGCCGATCGAATTCACCCTGCTCGGGTTTCTCCCGGAGCCGTGGGACTCCACGGTGCCGTTGCAGCGGCTGGGCGCGCTGGCGATGACCGACAATGCGCTGGAGGAAGTCCGCCGAGCGGTGCTGCTCACCGCCCTGGGGCGGGCCCGAACCGAAGCGCTCCTTCCCCCCGATCCGCCCCGGCGGCTCGACCCGGTGCCGGGCCTCGACCTGCGCGGCATCACCACCGGCTCGCTGGGCGCCGCCTCGGCCGGTTCCACGATTCCCCTGGAGCGGCTGGAAGGCTCCAACAACTGGGTGGTGAGCGGTTCGCGCACCCGGAGCGGCAAACCGCTCCTCGCCAACGATCCGCACCGCAGCGTCTCACTCCCTTCCCTGCGCTACCTGACCCACCTGGTAGGACCGGGGTGGAACGTGATCGGGGCCGGCGAGCCGGGCGTACCCGGTGTGGCGGGGGGCCACAACGGCCGGGTGGGGTTCGGATTCACCATCGTCGGCATGGACCAGCAGGATGTCTATGTCGAACGGCTGGCGGTGTGTCCCGGATTCCGGCGCGGCCGGGCGGCGCGGGAAGGCACCGCGCCGCGCTGCACCTGGCATGAGGGCCGCTGGGTACCGCTCAAGACGGTGCCGGACACCATCCGGGTCAAAGGTGAGCCTCCCCGCGTGATCCGGCTGGAGTTCTCCCATCATGGTCCGATCGTCGGGGAGGATTCGGCGCGGAGCCGGGGCTTCGCCCTGCGGTTCGTGGGGAGCGAGCCGGGCACCGCCGGTTATCTGGCCCAGCTCTCGCTCGACCGGGCCCGGGACTGGAACGAATTCCGGGAAGCCGCGGCGCGCTGGAAGCTGCCCACCGAGAACCTGGTCTACGCGGACGTCGAGGGAAACATCGGGTGGATTGCCGCGGGGCTGATGCCGCTCAGGTCCTGGAGCGGCCTCCTGCCGGTGCCCGGAGACGGGAAATACGAGTGGCAGGGTTTCCTGCCCGCCAGGGAGTTACCCTTCGCGTTCAATCCGCCATCGGGGTTCATCGCGACGGCCAACCACAATATCCTGCCCCCGGGGTACGACAAGCCGCTCAACTACGACTGGGCCGATCCCTCCCGGTTCCAGCGGATCGCGGCGGTACTGGGCGATTCCGCCGGCTTTGCGCGAGAGGACTTCGAGCGGCTTCAGCACGACGAGCTGTCCCTGCCGGCCCGGGCTCTGGTCCCGGTGCTGCTGACCGCCCTGGGACGAGCCCGGCCGGCGCTCACCCCGCCGGCGGATTCCGCAATGCGGCTCCTGGCGTCATGGGATTACGTCATGCGGCGGGAGAATGCGGCGCCGCTCATCTACTCGGCGTGGACGCGGAGTCTCCGGCCGATGCTGCTCCGGCGCTGGCTGGGGCGCGCCGCCGGCACGCCGGGACTCACGATCGGCACGCAGCGACTGGTGCAGCTGGTGACGGCGCCTGACACGCTCCTGGGAGCCCGCCCCGCGGCGGCGCGGGATTCGATCGTGGTGGCGGCATTCCGCGAGGCCGTGGCCGAGCTCGGCAAATCGCCCGGGGGAACGCCGGGGAGCTGGAGCTGGGGCGCCGTCCACCGCGCAGCCTTCCGACATCCGCTGGCGGAGGCATTCGATCTGGCGTCGGTGCCGCGGGGAGGCGACGGCACGACGGTCAACGCCACCGGGGGAGGGAACCTGCGGCAGACCAGCGGCGCCTCGTACCGGATCGTGGTGGATTTCGCGGATTTCGACAATTCGGTCGCGACCAGCGTGCCGGGGCAGTCGGGTCAGCCGGGCAGCCCGTACTACGGCAATCTGCTGCCCCTGTGGGCCGAGGGAAAATATTTTCCGCTGCTGTACTCCCGGCCGGCGGTCGAGCGGGAGACCGCGCACATTCTCTGGCTCAAACCCTAGGGAGACCGGGGACCGGCCATGATCCGCTTGACCTCCTCGAGCGGGATCGCCTCGACCCGGCTGCCGTTGCCCGTGACGGTGGACGCCATGAACAGTGCGTTGTACACCGCCTCCTCGGTGGCCTCGACCACTCCCTGGAACAGCTGACTCGTCCGGCCATTGGCCAGCTCGCGCAGGGTGAGTTCCCGGGCCCGTGAATCCCGGCGCACCGCCGGGCTGGTCGAAAAAGCGATGACGTAATCGCCCGATCCGTTCCCCGCCGACGAGCCGGTGCGGCCCAGTCCCATCATCGCCCGGCTGGCCAGCCGGCGCAGGTTGCGGTCGGAGAGCGGCGCATCGGTGGCGATCACGATGATGATCGAGCCGTCATCCTGGCGGACCGGTGCGGATCCGGTGCCGGTCCGGCCCAGCCTCCGGCCCACCGGCACGCCCATCACCTGGAGATCGCCTCCGAAGTTCGCCTGCACCAGCACCCCGACGGTCCAGGGCCCCGACGCGATGACCCGGGACGACGTGCCGATGCCGCCCTTCCATCCGAAGGCGATGGTGCCGGTGCCGGCCCCGATGCTTCCTTCCGTCACGGCGCCGGTGTCCGCGGCCTGCAAGGCGGCCCGAACCTGCTCGGCCCCGACCGGCCGGGAGCGGATGGCGCTCAGCAGGCCGTCGTTGGTTTCGGCCACCAGCGGATTGAGGGAACGGACGTCCGCCATTCCCGGCTCCGCCAGCATCCACTCCACCAGGGCGTCGGCCGCCTTCCACACGCACAGCGTGCAGGTAAGGAGAATGGGCGTTTCGAGCTCCCCGAGCTCGTTCACCTGGGTGGATCCGGCCAGTTTCCCGTAGCCGTTCCCGACGTGGACCGCAGCCGGCACCCGCTCCAGATAGAGGTTGCCGCCGTGGGGCAGGATCGCGGTCACCCCGGTCCGGACCGAGTCTCCGAGCCGCAGCGTGGCATGGCCGACCCGCACCCCGGCCACGTCGGTGATGGC
>DATFGC010000454.1:0-2739 GCA_035249765.1 Gemmatimonadales bacterium
GTTCTTCCGCAACCCTCCTCTGGGCCTTCATCGCCGGTGTCCTTGCCGTCGCGGCTATCCTCGCCGCCCTCGGCGCAGCCCTGGTGATCTATCAGCGCCGATTCACGGCCATGCACCGCGCCTACTCCCGCAACCTCCTCAAGGCCCAGGAGGAGGAGCGGGCCTGGGTGGCGCGCGAGGTGCACGACAACGTGGTCCAGCGCCTGGCGCTGATCAGCCGGGAGCTCTCGGGGGTGCGGGAGCTCCCTCCAGCCGAGGACGGGACCCGCGCCCACCGGCTCTCCGGCATCGAGGAAGAGGTCCGGGAGCTTTCGACCGGACTGCGCGACCTTGCCCATCGGCTCCACCCGGCGCTGCTGGAGCGGGGCGAGCTCAACATCGCGCTCACCCGGCTCCGGAGCGACGTGGAGCGGGCCTACGGGCTCCGGGTTGCCACTGAGCTTCCCGACACCCCGACGCCTGCCGATCCCGCCCGCGCGCTCGCGGTGTACCGGGTGGCGCAGGAAGCCCTCCACAACGTCGCGGTCCATGCCGGAGTGAGTGACGCGACGCTCACCCTGACCCGGAGCAACGGCACGCTCCGTCTCACGGTCTCTGATCGCGGGTCGGGCTTCGATCCCCGGCAGCGCCGGCCCGGCGGAGGACTCGGGCTCATCGGGATGCGGGAGCGGGCGGAAATTGCGGGCGGAAAGCTCACGGTGACCTCCCGCCCCGGCGCGGGGACCACGGTAGAGCTGAGCTTTTCGTGACTCCCAGGCGGCGCATTCTCCTGGTGGACGATCACCAGCTCATGCTGGAGGGGCTCCGGCTCGCGCTGCAGGACCGGTACGAGATCGTCGGCGCGCTGACCAGCGGTGCGGATGTGCTGCCGGCCTGCCGGGAGCTTCAGCCCGAAGCGGTGCTGCTCGACCTGAGCCTGCCGGACCGGAGCGGTCTCGAGATCCTCGCCGACCTCCAGGCCGAGCTCCCCGGGATCCGCATTCTGGTGATCACCATGCACGCCGACCGGGTGATCGCGGATGCCGCGCTCCAGTCGGGAGCCCATGGCTTCGTGCCCAAGGATTCCGGCATACCCGAGGTGGAACTGGCGCTGGAGACGGTACTCGCCGGCGAACGCTATGTCTCGAACCGGATTCCCCGTCACGGGTTGGGGAGACCATATCCTCCGGGCATCGCGGTCGGCATGGCCCAGCTGACCCCGCGGCAGCGTCACATCGTCCACCTCATCGGTGAAGGCAAGCGAACGGCGGACATCGCGGCCGAGATCGGGGTCACTCCGCCGACCGTGACGTTTCATCGTCACTCGATCCGGAAGGCGCTGGGCATCGACACCGAGTGGGGCCTGGTGAAGTACGCCATCCTGGTGCGGATGAGCGAAGAAGAGACCTCATGAGGGCCCGCGGCTTACTGCTGCTCGGGATCCTCCTGCCCCTGGCGCGGCTCCCGGCCCAGGACAGCACCGCGGCGATCCCCGGGCTTGGGGCCCGGGTCACCCGGATCAGGTTTTTCGAGGGGGCAGCGAAGCTCCCGGGGGTGCTCGAGCGGCAGTACCACTCCCGTTTCGACTCGGCCGCCACCCGCTCGGTGTACGTCGAGATCGGTTTGGCCTACCCACCGGCATCGCGGGCCCAGTCCCTCAAGGTCGAGTGTGGCTACACCGCTCCCAACGGAAGCTCGGCGGGCACCGCGACGATCGAGGTGCAGGCCGATGCGGGCTGGGAGCTGTCGGTGCACGCCGGCGGAGCCGGATCCGACATCCCGGGCGGGTGGGCGGCGGGCACTTACCCGGTGGCCTGCCGGCATGGGGGCAGGGTGATCGCAACCGGCGCTTTCGAGATCGGCGGCTCGAAAGCGGCGCGGACCGCGGCCACCCCACCCGGACGCGCTCCTCCACGTCCTTCGGCCAAGCCCGCCGGGGCGGCGCCCGATCCCAACGCCAGGATCCCCGCCACCCTGAGCGGCATTCCGGTGGGCCGGCTCAAGGCGAAAGTCACCGCGATCCGGCTGTTCGAGAGCGGCGCCGATGTTCCGGACCGGGAAGCCCGCACCATCACGGCGACCTTCGATGCGCTGACCACCCGCTTCATCAACATCGAGCTGGAGCTGCAATACCCCCGGGTTTCTCGCCCCACCGAGTTCGAGATCGGGTGCCGGTTCGACGGGCCCGATTCGACCGCGCGGACTCCTGCGGTGCGCGGCTCGGTGGATCCCGGCTGGGCCGGGTCGTACCACACCGCGGGCTGGGGCGCGCGGAACCGGGGCATGTGGCCGGAGGGCACCTATAAGGTCACCTGCCAGGGCGACGGAAAGACGGTGGCCGTCTCGGAGTTCAAGGTGGTCAAGGCGCCCGCGGCGGTCGATGCGCTGGGCGCCTCGCTCACCCACCTCCGGTTCTTTCAGAGCCTGGCGGAGCGGCTGCCGGTGGAAACCCGGCGCTACGGCACCCGCTTCGATGCCCGAACAGCCCGATGGATCAAGGCCGAGTTCGGCCTGGTATACCCGCCTCGAGCCACGGTGACGAATTTCGCGGTCGAGTGCGTATTCACCTTTCCCGACGGCACCACCCGGGCGGTGAAGGCCGAGCGCCGGGTTCCCGCCGGATGGACCGGCTCGGTGCACACCCAGGGCATCGGCCAGGACCGGCCCGGCGGATGGCCTCCGGGTGGGTACCGGGTCGGCTGCTCCAGTGACGGCCGGGAGTTCGCCGCGGGAAATTTTGAAATCTTCGGGGCCGATCCC
>DATFGC010000455.1:0-8635 GCA_035249765.1 Gemmatimonadales bacterium
GCCCCGGGGCGTCCTCTACCGCGACCTCGTCCCCGGCACCGGGGAGCCGGTGGGGGCGGGGAAGCTGGTGGCAATTCACTACGCCGGTACTCTCCCCGACGGGACTCCGTTCGACGCCAACGGCCCCTCCGACCCGCCCTACGAGTTCCGGCTCGGCGCGGGCGATGTGGTGCCGGGATTCGACGAAGCCGTCACTGGGATGAAGGTGGGGGGAAAGCGCCAGGTCGTGATCCCCCCGGCGCTGGGATACGGCGCCCAGGCCAACGGACCGATTCCGGCGAACTCGGTCCTGGTCTTCACCATCGACCTGGTCAGCGCGCGGTAAACCATGATCCGGAAACTGGCGTCCGGGAAGTACCGGCTCTACTCCCGGAAGAAGAACCCGAAAACCGGCCGGCGGCGGAACCTCGGCACCTTCACCAGCCGGGCCGCGGCGATGAAACACGAAAAGGCGGTGCAGTATTTCAAGCGGCTCGGCTAGCCGTCGTCCTCCCCTCTGGCGCTGCGCCCGATGCGGCAGGGCCTTCGTCAACCGGAATCAGTCGCACGCCTGCGGGCGGCACGCGCTGGGCGATCACTTCCACGGCAAGAGCCCAGAGATTCGCGCGCTGTTCGACGCGGTGGTGGACGCGCTCCGGGCGATCGGT
This sequence comes from Gemmatimonadales bacterium, assembly GCA_035249765.1. Lineage (GTDB taxonomy): Bacteria > Gemmatimonadota > Gemmatimonadetes > Gemmatimonadales > GWC2-71-9 > JABFSM01. The sequence goes on from DATFGC010000455.1 coordinate 648, forward strand.
CCGGTCCGGGTGCTCCCCGAAAAAACCCGGATCGCCTTTCAGGTCCGGATGTCCTTCGCCCAGGTCACCCCGAGGCAGCGGTGGCTCGATGGCCACGTGGTGCTGGCGCGGCGGCTCGAGCATCCCCGTTTCCGCCAGGTCCAGAGCTTCTCTCCCCGCAATCACCTGCACGCTTTTCGCCTGACCAGGCTCGACCAGGTGGACGCGGAATTCCGCGGCTGGCTGCGGGAAGCCTACCAGGTCGGCGCGCAACGCCACCTCGATCGTCCCGCGGAGGCGGGCTGATGCGGCTCGGCCCGGTGCTGCCGCTGTGGATCCTCGCCATCGGCCTGGGGGCCTGCGAGTCGCCGCTCTCCACCAGCGAGCGCCGCCGGCTTGCCGAAGGCGAAGCGAAGTGGGCGGCGCGGGGATACGGAGATTACTCGATCGAAATGCGGCGGAGCTGCTTCTGCGCCCCTGAGGTCAACGCCTGGGCCCGGGTGAACGTGGTGGACGGCACGGTGGCGCGGGTGACCCTGATCGAAACCGGCGAGATCATCACCGACTCGCGCCGGACCTACTGGCCCACCGTCGAACAGCTCTTCAGCAGCCTGCGCGAAACCGACGACGGCGACTGGCTCGAGGATATCCGATTCACTCTCGATCCGGTGCTGGGCTATCCCGCCGAGATCAGCTGGATCTCCTCCCCGAACGTGCAGGACGCCGGCGCAACCCAGTTCCTCCGCAACCCGGCCCCGCTGCCGTAACCACTCCTGCCGCCCCCGGGGTCCGATTAGGTTCCTCCCATGCGAATCGCTGCTTTTCTCCTGCTGGCCTGCGCCGCCGCTCCGCTCCAGGGCCAGACCCCGAACGGCACCACCCTCTCCGGCCTCTGGCAGCTGGAGAAGGGCAAAGTGAAAGCGGATGGACCGAAAACCGTCATGATCCGCGCCGACTCCAGCGCGTCCTGGGGGAAAGAAACCGTCCGCTGGCGCCTCAAAGAGGATCAGATCATGATCGCGCTGGGCGGCGAGTGGGAGACCTACAAGCTCAAGCTCAAGGGCAACCGCCTCACCCTGAGCGGCGGCGACCTCACTGATCCCATCACCCTGAAGCGAGTCGGCCCCGCCACCCCACGCCCCGCCAACGTCCCGGTGCCGCCCGATCCGGGGATCACCCCGCCCGCCTGAGCTGGTGAGTCCGCAGATCGCACAGATTTTCACAGATTTTGTAGTCGTACAACCCTGTCTGATTAGTTCCGGGTGGGGCTGCTCATCGGTGCCCTCGGCGAAATTTGTGGATACCCCAAGGGCAGCTCGAGCGCTTCAGTCAGCGGGAACGGCGCCACCGGCGCGTCCTGGGTCGCCACCACCAGCCGCCCGATGAACCCGGCCGCGCGGAGGACCGGCTCCACCGCGGCCCGGGCCGCTTCCGGGGAGTTGCAGCGCCGGCTCAGGTGGGCCAGCACCACGGTGGTGAGCCCGGGATGGTGCAGCTCCTGGAGCAGCCGGGCGCTGGCGGAGTTGGACAGATGCCCGCCGCTCCCTGCGATCCGGTGCTGCACCGACGCGGGGTAATCGCTGGTGCGCAGCATCACCTCGTCGTAATTGGCCTCCAGCACCACGGCGTTCACCCTGCGGAACAGGTAGCGGAGCGCCTGGGTGGCGCGGCCGAAGTCGTAGGCGACTCCCACCGAGACCCCGGTGCCGGTGGTGATCGTGAGCGCCAGCGGCTCGGCCGCGTCGTGGAGCAGATCGCAGCCTGACACCGTGAACGGCCCGCATTCGGTGCGGCTGCTGGTCCGGAGCGGCAGGTGCCGCACCTTCGCTCCGGCTCCGAGCGCCGTCCAGGTGCCGGGCGATGCCAGCACGGGGATCCGGTGCCGCTCGGCCAGCCGGACCGCGCCCCGGGCGTGATCACCGTGCTCGTGGGTGAGGGCAATGCCGCAGAGCCGTTCGAGGTCGACGCCGGCGAGCTCGGCCCGGCGGACCAGCTCCCGGGCGCTGAACCCGGCATCCACCAGGAGGATCGACCCTTCGGCCTCGAGGGCGAAGGCGTTGCCGCAGGAGCCGGATCCTAACACGCTGAGCGTGGTCACCGCGCCAGCCTCCCGTGCAGCGCCCGGAGCGCCGCTTCCAGGTCCTGGTCCACCTCGACCTGGCGGCGGGGCATGACCCGTTTGGCGATCCGCACGAAGCCCTCGGCATCGAGCAACTCGCTCCCGCCCGCTCCCCAGGCGAACGGGGGCACGAATCGCGGCACCGGCGCCCCCACCACATTCGCGCCGGCACCCACCACACTGCCGGTCGAGAACATCGTGCCGATGGCGCTTTTGGCGTGGTCCCCGAGCAGGGTGCCCAGGTTCATCCGGCCGGTGGCCAGCCGGCCCCCCGGGAGATCCAGGCGGACTTCGCCATAGGTGTTCTTGAGGTTTGAGGTGATGGTGCCCGCGCCCAGGTTGGCCCACTGTCCGATCACGCTGTGGCCCACGAACCCGTCGTGGCTCTTGTTGGCGTAGCCCAGGAAAACCGAGGAGGCGACCTCGCCGTGGATCCGGCACATCGGCCCGAAGACCGAATGCCGGATTGCGCCACCCAGCAGCATGGTCTGCGGCCCCGCGAAGAGGGGGCCTTCGAGCCGGGTCCCGGACCGGACTTCGACGCCCTCCTCCAGCACCACCACGCCCCGGCGGACGTCGAAGACGACCCCCGGCTCGATTCGCGCGCCGAAACAGGCGATGTCGCCGGGATCGCCCAGCACGATCGCGCCGTCGGGAACGGGCTCCGGGCCCGCCGCCAGCGCGTCGGTGCAGTCGGCCGCCAGCAGATGCTCCAGCGCGGTGATCAGGTCCCAGGACCCGGCGAGGAGAATCCCCTCGACGGGCACCCCATCCCCCTCCTGGTGTGGCGCTTCCCAGCTTTCGCCTTCAGCCACGAACCAGGCCACGGTGTGTTCCCCGTGAGTCAGCCGGCGGGGCCCGGTTTCGAAATCGAGGGTTGGTCCGGAGGGCGCAAAGTCGGATCGCGCCACGATGGCGGGGCCGGGCACCCGGCCGGGGGGAATCACCTCGGCCGAGTCCACGTCCCGGAATCCGGCGGCGTGGCTTCCCATCACCACCACCTCGTCCACGCCCAGCAGGCCGGCCCAGCGCTCCCGGATTCTCCAGGCCCCGGCTCGCAGCTCGGCGAGCGGGCGTGCCCCGGTGAAGGGATACCAGGCGGGCCCCGGATCGGCCGGCTCGAGGCAGATCAGCCGGGTCACGCGGGAAGATTCCGGATTTCGGGAGGAAGGGAGTCCAGGATCCGCTTGAGGTCGGCCGCGCGGGAGCGCTCGATCACCAGCACCCGCCCGTTGGCGACCACCGCGATCACGTCGTGCAGGCCCCCCACCACGACCGGCATGCCGTCGCTCCACGCCACACAGTCGCCGCTCTCGAAAAAGGTCACCGGCCCCACGCCGATATTGCCGCCCTCGTCCCGTGACCGTACCCGGGTGAGGGCCTCCCAGGTGCCGATGTCGTCCCAGTCGAAATGTCCCGGGAGCACTGCGATCGCGCGGCTCCGCTCCAGCAATCCGACGTCGATGGATACCGGCGTCACCGCGCGGAAGAACCCGGGCACGTCGCCCTCGGCCAGCCGCGCCAGATGCGGGGCGATCTCCGGCGTATGCTCCCGGATCTCGGCCAGGAGCCGGGCCCCGGTCCAGGCAAACAGTCCGCTGTTCCAGAGGGCGCCTTCCGCCATCAGATCGAGCGCGGTCTTGGCGTCGGGCTTCTCGGTGAATCGCTCCACGGTGTGCACCGACAAATCCAGCCGCTCGCCGGGAACGATGTACCCATAGCCGGTCTCGGGACGGGAGGGGACGATGCCGACGGTGATCAGCCGGTCGTGATTACGCGCCGCGGACAGCGCCGCTTTCGCCGCGGCGGCAAAGGCGCCGGTATCGCCGATCGACCAGTCGGCGTGCAGCGCCAGCACCGAGGCGGAGGGGTCTCGCCGCAGCGCTTCAGAGGTCGCCCAGACCAGTGCCGGCCCGGTGGATGCGGCCCGCGGCTCCACCAGGACGTTGGCAGGATCGAGCCTGAGCTGGGTGATGAGCGCCGGCGCAATGTCGGCTCCGGTGACGACTAGGGTCTGGCTGGGCGGAATGAAGGACAGCCGGGCAAACGTTTCTTCCGCCAGGCTTGTGCTCCCCGCGAGAGGGAGCAGCTGCTTGGGGCGGGCAGGGGTGGACAGCGGCCAGAACCGGGTGCCTGCGCCCCCCGCGAGGATGACTGCCCAATTCATTGCTAGAGGAGGCCGGCCAGGGTGTCGCGGTTGGTGCGCAGCTCGAAGAGCAGGGGACCGAGATCGCGGTCGGGACGGGCCAGCACTACCAGCGTGGCGCGGGGGCCAAGCGCCGAGAGAATCGCGGGCCCTCCCCCGAAATCGAGTACCGCAGTGCGGAGGGTGCCGCAGCGACCGGCGCCGCCGAATTGCTCGGCGTGGCGCATCGTGGTCACCGCCAGCGCGGCGACCGCTTCGCCGTCCGCTTCGGGCATCAGGGCGTCATGGATGACCAGGCCGTCCTCGCCGACGATCGCCGCCCCACGGACCGCGTCACGGGCTTCGAGGCCTTGCATGATCGCCCGCAAGCCGCCCATCGCGCCTCGCAGAATGTGGGGAGGAAGTGGTCGCAAACGTAACGGGTCGCAACGGCCGAAGTCAAGAAAACACCACGGGTTGACCCCGCTCCCGGGCTCCCTTAGAGTTCGGCTTCTGCGATGCGCCCGACCACCCTCGTTTCCGCGTCTTCCGCCCTCCTGACCGCGGCATGGCTGGCAGCGTGCGGAGATCCGCTGAGCCTTCCGCCGGCGGCGATCGAAAACCGGGTGGACACCCTCAAGCTTTATTCGGTCGCCCAGTCCCCGATTCATCTTCCCAGCGCCTTCGTCATGATCGCCCGGCAGCCGGCCCGGCTCGACCAGCTGGTGAATTTCGATTTCGTCTACGGGACGGACGCCGGAGGAGGACGCTACTTCCTGCCGTACGCCGCGGTGGCGCCCACACCCCAGACCGTGCGGCTTCCCGGGTTTCTCCCCACCGAAACCGGCTTCGACGCGATCACCCTGGCGGAACAGGTGGGCTACATCACCCACGACACCATTCCGCTCTCGGTCGGGCAGGTGCTCTACGCCCGCTCGGCGGTGGACCCGAACTGCTTCATCGGCACCCCCTATTACGGCAAGCTCCAGGTGCTCGGCTTCAACGACACCGAGCACTCGGTCCTTTTCCGGCTGCTGGTCAACGTGAACTGCGGGTACCGCGGACTCGAGCTCGGGCTTCCCAAGCAGTGATTGACGTGCGGGTGCTGCGGCAGGATCCCGAGGGCGCGCGAAGTTCGCTGCTGCGCCGGATGGACCCGGCCCTCGGCGACAGCGTGGATCGGGTGCTCGACCTCGACCGCCGCTGGCGGGCGGTCGTGACCGAGAGCGAAGCCCTCCGCGCCGAGCGGAATGCCCAGACCGAGGAGGTCGCGCGGAAGAAGCGCGCCAAAGTGCCCGCCGACGACCTGCTGGCGCAGCTCAAGACCTCCGCCGACCGCGCCCGGGCGCTCGATGCCCAAGCCCGCGAGCTGGACGAACAGCTCCGCGACCTCCTGGTGCGGCTGCCCAACTTTCCCCACCCCGGCATTCCCACCGGCACCGCCGAGCAGAACCGGGTGGTGAAGAGCTGGGGCGAGCCGCCGACATTCGACTTCGCCCCCCGCCCGCATTGGGAGCTGGGAGAATCGCTCGGGATCCTCGACCTGGGCCGGGGCAGCAAGATTTCCGGCTCGGGCTTTCCGGTCTTCCGGGGCGCCGGCGCGCGGCTGGTGCGGGCCCTGGCGAGCTTCATGCTCGACCTCCACACCACCGAACACGGCTACCTCGAGATCGCGCCGCCGTTGCTGGTTTCCCGCGCGACCCTCACCGGCACCGGGCAGCTTCCCAAGTTCGAGGACGACCTCTACGCCTCGTCCCGGGACGATCTCTTTCTGATTCCCACCGCCGAGGTTCCGGTTACCAACCTGCACCGCGACGAGATTCTCGAGCCCGGCACGCTCCCGGTCGCTTACGTGGCGTTCACCCCCTGCTTCCGTCGCGAGGCGGGCGCCGCGGGGAAGGACACCCGCGGGCTCCTGCGAGTGCATCAGTTCGACAAGGTCGAGCTGGTCCGGCTTTCGACACCCGACGCCAGCGAAGCGGAGCACGCCCTGCTGACCGGGCACGCCGAGACGGTGCTCCAGCGGCTGGAGCTGCCTTACCGGGTGGTGGAGCTGGCCAGCGGAGATACCTCCTTCAGCGCGGCGCGCACCTTCGATCTCGAAGTGTGGGCCGCGGGAGTGGAGTCCTGGCTGGAGTGCTCCAGCGCCAGCACCTTCACCGATTTCCAGGCCCGCCGCGCCAACCTCCGCTTCCGTCCCGCCCCCGGAGCCAAGCCGGAGTTCGTGCACACCCTCAACGCCTCCGGGGTGGCCTTCGCCCGGACCATCGCGGCCATCCTGGAGAACAACCAGGCCGCCGACGGCTCGGTCGCTCTTCCCTCGGTCCTCCGGCCCTATCTGGGAGCGGACCGGCTCCGGTCCAGCTGATGACGGCCGGCGCGACCGGGCGGGACTGGGCCCGGACCCTGAACCCGGAGCAGCGCGAGGCGGTGGCCCATCTGAACGGGCCGCTGCTGGTGCTGGCCGGCGCGGGCTCGGGCAAGACCCGGGTGCTCATCACCCGGCTGGCGGTGCTGCTCGACGAGCACGGGGTGCCCCCGAATCGGATCTTCGCGGTCACCTTCACCAACAAGGCCGCTGCGGAAATGAAGCAGCGGGTCGCGAGCCTGCTGGATCGCGATCCGACCGGGCTCTGGATTGGTACCTTCCACAGCCTCTCAGCCCGGATGCTCCGCCTCGACGCCGAGCGGCTGGGGTTCTCCCGCCAGTTCACCATTTTCGACGAGGACGACCGGCTGGCGCTGATCAAGCGGCTGCTGGAGGAGCGGCAGATCTCTCCCAAGCTCTTTCCGGCCCGCGCGGTTCAGGCGGTGATCTCCTCCGCCAAGAACCGGATGCTTTCGGGCAGCGAGCTGGCTGCCTCCGCGGGATTCGACCGGCTGGCCCAGATCGCCGCCGAGATCATGGATCCCCTGGCCGCCGCCCTCCGCCGCCAGAACGCGATGGACTTCGACGATCTGATGCTCCATCCCCTCACCCTCTTCCGCGAGCACCCCGACCGGCTGGCCTGGTGGCGGGAGCGCTTTGCCTTCGTGATGGTGGACGAGTTCCAGGATACCAACCGGGCCCAGTACGAGCTGATCCGGATGCTGGGCGCGCACGGCAACGTGTTCGCGGTGGGCGACGACGACCAGTCGATCTACGGCTGGCGCGGCGCCGAAGTGAAGAACATGCGCGACTTCCAGAACGACTTCTCCGCCTGCCGGATCGTGCGGCTGGAGGAGAATTACCGCTCCAGCCAGGTCATCCTCGACGCGGCCAACGCCGCGATCGCCCGCAACGCGGGACGGCTGGGCAAGACGCTGCGAACCCGGCGAAGCGGCGGGGAGTCGGTGACGGTGGTCGCCGCGGCGGACGAGCGCGACGAAGCCGAATACATCGCGCGGGAGCTGGCCAAGCGGAGCGCAGCGGGGGAATGGCCGCTCGAGGATATGGCGGTGCTCTACCGCACCAACTCCCAGTCCCGGGCGATGGAGGAGGCGTTCCGCCGGGCCGGCGTCGCCTACCGGGTGGTGGGAGCGATCAGCTTCTACGACCGGCGCGAAGTCAAGGACCTCCTGGCCTACCTCCGCATCGTGGCCAATCCCGCGGATGACGAGGCCTTCCTTCGCGCGGTCGCGGTCCCCCGGCGGGGTATCGGGGAGACCAGCCTCGACACCTTCCGCGCGGTGGCAGCCACCTGGGGCAAGCCGCTGCTGGAAACCGCGCGGATCGCCGACCGGGTGCCGGGGCTCCGCCCCAACGTGCGGGAGAATCTCCAGCGG
>DATFGC010000456.1:0-10544 GCA_035249765.1 Gemmatimonadales bacterium
CGGCCGTCGGCCGATCAGATCGGGCAGACCGGACGGATGGTCAGCCCGGCCCTCTATGTCGCGGTGGGCATCTCCGGAGCGATCCAGCACCTGGCGGGGATGCGGACCGCCAAGGTCATCGTCGCCATCAACCGGGACAAGGACGCTCCGATCTTCAAAGTGGCGGACTACGGGATCGTGGGGGATCTGTTCGAGGTGGTTCCCCGGCTCACCGAAGCAGTTCGCAAAGCCCGCGAGGAGCACTGATCGCCTCCGCCGTTCTGGAGCAGCTGCCGGACCTCGCCGCCGACGCCGAGCGGGTGGCCCTGGCCGCGCTCGAGGAAGACGGTCCGCACGATCTGACGACCGAGATCGTCCTGACCCGGCCGGCCGGGGCGGCCGCGGTGGTGGATTTCCGGGGCGGTGGCGTAGTGGCAGGACTGGAATACGCCTCGGCGGCGGCCCGGCTCGCCGGGTGCACGGTGCAATGGCGGCATCGGGAAGGCGCGCTGGTCGAGCGGGCGGTGCTGGGACGGCTCAGCGGAGATCTCGCGGCGATTCTGCGCGCCGAGCGTCCCCTGCTCAACCTGCTCCAGCGCGGAGCGGGTATCGCCACGCTCACCCGGAGCTTCGTGGATGCGGTCGAGGGAACCGGCTGCCGGATCCTCCACACCCGGAAGACCGCGCCGGGGCTCCGGCTCTTCGACGCGGCGGCGGTGGTGGCCGGCGGCGGCTCGGTCCATCGGCTCGATCTCTCGCGCACCGTGATGATCAAGGACAATCACTGGCGGGCCCTCCTGGCGGAGGGACGAACCCTGGCCCAGGTCCGGGATGCCGCGCGGCAGCGGGGAGCGGGCGGATTCCAGGTGGAGGTGGAGTCGCTGGCCCAGGTCGAGGAAGCCTGCGCCGCGGGGGCGGACCGGCTGCTGGTGGACAATCAGGATGCCGGGACCGTGGCACGCTGGGCCAGTCGAGCCCGGGAGCTCTTCCCCCCGGTGCTGATCGAGGCGACCGGGGGCATCACCCTGGAGACGGTCCGCGATTACGCGGCGGCCGGGGCCGATTTTGTTTCCGTGGGAGCGCTGACCCACAGCGTCCGGGCCGCCGACATTGCCCTTACCCTGGAGCGAAATACCACGACGTGAGCCGGATCGTCCCCCTGAGCCACCAGCCGCCGCTGCCCCGGGACCGGATGATCCTGCGGGAGGCGCCCGACCCCGAAGCCATCGAGATGGACGTCCTGTTCGTGGGGGCGGGACCGGCCGGACTGGCCGGCGCGATCGAGCTGGCACGGCTGGTGCAAGGGGATGAACGGTTGAGCCAGGTGAACATCGGCGTGCTCGAAAAGGCCGGCTCCCTCGGGGAGCACAGTCTTTCCGGCGCGGTGGTGAACCCGGGGGTGTTCCGGGAGCTGTTTCCCGACGTGCCGGTGGCGGAGCTGCCCTTCCGGGAACCGGTCGAGCGGGAGGAAGTGCGCTTGCTGACCCGGCGGGGCGGGGTCCGGATCCCCACCCCGCCGACGATGCGGAATCACGGGTACTACACCGCCTCGCTTTGCGAGATGGTCCGCTGGATGGGCGAGCGCGCCGAAGCGCTGGGGGTCAACATCTTCGCCGGATTCCCGGCCGACGCGCTGCTGGTGGAGGACTCCCGGGTCCGGGGGGTGCGCACCACGGCCTCGGGGCTCGACCGCGAGGGGAAGCCGGGAGAGGGGTATCAGCCCCCCACCGATCTGACCGCCCGGGTCACCGTGCTGACCGAGGGCACCCGGGGCGCGCTGTCCCAGGCCTGGCGGGAGTGGCAGGGGGTGGGGAGCCCTAACCCGCAGATTTTCGCGCTCGGCGTCAAGGAAGTGTGGGAGGCCGCCCGGCCGCTCGATCGGGTGATTCATACCCTGGGCTGGCCGCTGCCGCCGAGCGCCTTTGGCGGCACCTTCCTCTACCCGATGGGCCAGGGGCAGGTCGCCCTCGGGCTGGTGGCGGGGCTCGACGCGCCCGACGCGGGGTTCGATGTGCATGAGCTGTTGCAGCGAACCAAGCTGCATCCCTTCTTCCGGCCCTGGTTCGAGGGGGGCCGGTTGCTGGAATGGGGCGCCAAGACCATTCCTGAAGGGGGCTACTGGAGTCTACCGGACCGGCTCTCCGGTGACGGACTGCTCATGGCGGGCGATTGCGCCGGGTTCGTGGACGTGGCGTCGCTCAAGGGGATTCACTACGCGATGCAGTCCGGTGTCTTCGCGGCGCGGACGGCGTTCGCGGCGCTGCAGTCGGGGGAGTCCTCCGCGGCCGCTCTGGCCTCCTACGACCGCCAGGTCCGGGGGAGCTATCTTGTCCGGGATCTGCGGAAGACCCGGAACATGCGGCTGGCGTTCAAGCGCGGCTTCGCCCTGGGCGGGGTCAGGAGCGCTTTGCTGACCCTGACCGCCGGGGCCTTTCCCGGCTGGCGGATCGGAACCCCGGAAGACGCGGCGGAACCCCGGCGGGCCGGGCCGTCCGAGCCGCTGGTCCCGGACAATGTGCTGACCTTCGGCAAGCTGGACGCCGTCTTCAAGTCGGGCAATGCGACCCGTGACACGGTGCCGTCCCACCTCATCGTAGGCCCCGGGATCACCGCCCCGGTCGCGGAGTTCTACAGCCACCTCTGTCCGGCGGGCGTCTACGAGCGCACCGCCGAAGGATTACGGGTGAACCCTCCCAACTGCGTCGATTGCAAGGCCACCGACGTGCTCGGCCCCCGCTGGACTCCCCGCGAGGGTGGCAGCGGGCCGAAGTACAGGCTGATGTGATCGGATCGCGTCTCTCGGAGCTCAGGGCCCAGCTCCAGGATCTCTGGGCGCCCCCGGACAGCTATCTGCTCGATGCCGGAACCAGCGCCGAGCTGATGATCGCGACGGTGCGGCTGGCCCTGACCAGCGTCCTGCTGATGGTGCCGCTGGTCAACCTGCTGGTCTCCTCCCCCGGCGAGCGCGGCAGTCACCTGGCCGGCCTGGCCCTGACCGGGGTAGCGGTGGCGATCGCCGTCATCGCCTACCGGATGGTGCAGAAGGGCCAGCGGGAGCAGTGGCTGCCCCTGGCCACCAGCCTGATGGACGTGTCCCTGGTGAGCTTTGCGCTGCTCATCTGGAGCCTGATCGGCGATCCCCACCAGGCGGTGAACAGCAAGGTCACCTTCGAGCTCTACTTCCTCGCGATCGGGGCCACCTGCCTCCGCTACGACCTCCGGGTGACGGTCATCACCGGGTTCGTGGCGATGCTGGAATACGGCCTGGTGCTCCTGGTGGTGGTGGCGTTCCACGACCTCGACGCCACCCGCTATGCGCCCTGGGTGTTTGGCCGGTTCTACTGGAGCGACCAGTCTTCCCGGCTGATCCTGCTCACCCTGTACACGATCCTCTGCACCATGATCGTGCTCCGGCTCCAGCGGCATCGCCGGCTCTCCAACAGCGACCGGCTCACCGGGCTCTTCAACCGGGCCTATTTCGAGGACTTCCTCGCCGCCGAGGTGCGGCGCTCCCGCCGCTACTCCCGGTCCTTCGCGGTGGCGATGGTGGACATCGACCGGTTCAAGAATTTCAACGACACCTATGGCCACGCCGCCGGCGACCTGGCGCTCAAGGTGGTGGCGACCACCATCCAGCGCGCCCTCCGGCGCAGCGATCTGGTGGCGCGCTACGGCGGGGAGGAGATGGTGCTGGTGATGCCGGAAACCACCCTGGCCGCGGCGCGGAAGCGGCTGGAAATCGTGCGCGAGGCGGTGGCGGCCGAGATGATCCCGATCCCCAAGCGGACCGAGCAGGTGCGGATCACGGTGAGCGCCGGGGTGGCCTGCTGGCCGGCCGATGGAGAGGATCCCGACGACCTGCTCCATATCGCCGACGCCCGGCTGTTCCACGCCAAGGCGCTGGGGCGGAACCGGGTGGTGGCGTCCAGCGTGGCGGCGGCGTCAGTCTAGATGCCGGATACTGGATACTGGATGCTGGCCCGCTCTCCCAGCATCCAGCATCCAGCCGCCAGCATCTAGAGTTTCGCCACCTGCCCCACGAACAGTATCGTCCCCGAGTGCCGCTCCCGGATGGCGAACAGGAAGGGCCGGTCGAACTGGATGGTCAGCGGCGCCGAAGTGACGCTGATGCCGACCGAGGTCGCCGCCGCGGCGGTCGTGCCCTCCTCGTCGACGTCCACGAAGGTCTTCTGGATCACCTTCGAGATGTAGAGATTCCCGGCCACCGGTCCCCCCAGCATCCCTGAGAAGTCGGCGCGGTCGGGATCGAACGCGACCCGCATGCCCAGCGCCGACAGATCGTCCTTGAGCTCCCGTTTGTATTCCAGCTTGAACCTCGGCAGCGCGAGCCCGAGCTTGTGCTCCGCCAGCGCGCCGGTCCACTCCGCCCAGCGCGCCGCGTCGAGCCCCTCGGTGAGCTCGGTGAGGGAGCGTCCCGCCGCGGGCAGCACCAGGGTCATCACGAAGGCGCCGTTGCCGTAGAGCAGCTCCACTACCTCGTGCCCCTCGGCCGAGGCATGGCGCAGCGGCTCGGGGTCGAGCCGCATGGTGGGCACGTTGCGGCTGGTGCCGTCGGCGGAGTGGAAGGGGAGCTGCTGGGTCCTGGCCGGGTCGAAGGCCAGCCGCCAGGCTCCCTTGAAGTAGATCGCGTTGATCAGGAACATCACGTTGTCGGGTTCGATCCGGTCCAGGATGGTGGGGATCTTCCCCCGGGTCTGCTCGCTCACCCACTGATTGATGGTGGTCAGCGTGGCCGGCGCCCCGAAATCCATCGCCCGGATCTCGGCGTCGAAGGTGGTCTTTCCCGCTTCGAGAAACGCGGGAGCGAACGGCATCCCCTGGCGGGCCCAGATCGAGTTGGCGATGGCGAACTCCACCCGGGAGTCGAGGCCCCGGAGCAGGTCGATCAGGCTCCGGTATCCCGCATTGATCTCTTCGATCGGCACACCCGCCATGGCCAGGGCAACCCGCATCGAGTCGAGCGTCGTCCCCGCCGCGCCGTTCAGGGTCATCCCCAGCGCCATGGAGGCGCTGGTGGGGGAGAGGAAGAGGTTTTCGCCCGGCCCGGCCCGCTGCACCGCCCGGAACAGATCGAAGGCGAACTGGTTGCCGGCCGACACGATCCGCTGCTCGGCGCTCGACAGGCTGCGGGGCAGCCCGGTGAGGAGCGGCGGGGGTCCCGATTGTTCGGTGGGGCCGGAACAGGCGGCAGCGGAGAGCAGCAGGGCGAAGCGGGCGAGTGAAGACGACATGGCGCTACCTCGAGCGGAGGCTGGGTCGGCGGGGGCCTACCTTGCGGGCGTGGTGAGCGGAAGCAGATCGCGAGTGCTGATGGCCAGCTCGTCGTCCGCCAGGGCCGAGGAATAGTCGATTTCGATCCGGGTGGGATAGCCGTAGCTGGGATCGTATACCGCGGAGAAGTACGACGGCTTCCGGTTGAGCGCGTCTTCGATCAGGTCGAAGAGGTCGGCCACGGTCGGCACGTAACTGAGCAGAGCCGCCTCGACATCTCCGCCCGAATCCTGGAACTCCGCGGCGATGACCGCGCCTGCCTGCACCGTCACCGTCATCCGGCGGCCGCCCAGCAGGCAGAAACAGCTCCGGTTGACCTCGTAGGTGTACGATTCGCTGCCCAGGGCACGCCAGCGGGCGCGGGCCTGGTCCAGCGAGCCCCGCTCGCCGGGAGCGGTCGGGGCCTCGCAAGCGAGCCCGCCCAGGAGCAGCAGGGCGGCCGGGAGGAGGATGGCGCGGCGCATAGTACCGGAAGGACGTGCACGGGTCGTGCCTGAGGCACAAACCGGCAAGTCGTTGCCCCGTACCACGGGGACCGGCACCCCGGCACTCCCCTGACGCCCGGCGAGGGCAGTCGGCGTGTCGAACCGACACGCCGGGGGTCATTCTCCCAGAATCTTGATGATCACCCGTTTGCGGCGCTGCCCGTCCCATTCTCCGTAAAACACCCGCTGCCAGGGTCCCAGGTCGAGCTTGCCGGCGGTGACCGGGACGATGACCTCGTGGCCCATGGTGAGGCTCCGGAGGTGGGCCGCGGCGTTGTCCTCCCCGGTCTCGTTGTGCCGGTAGCGGGTGGGGTCCCAGGGTGCCACGGTGTGCTCGAGCCAGTGCAGGATGTCGTGCCAGAGTCCCGACTCGTGGTCGTTGACGAAGACCGATGCCGAAATGTGCATTGCGGAAACCAGCGCCATGCCCTCCCGGATCCCGCTCTGCCGGAGCTGGGTCTCGACCTCAGCGGTGATGTCGATGATCTCCTGGCGGCGCTTGGTCTCGAACCAGAGGTAGTGGGTGTGGGACTTCACCGGCCGGCCCAGCGGGTCCAGATCGAGATCGCGCCGCAGTTGCCGTCGTTGAACTCGCCGGGGAGCTCCCCGGGGCCGCGGAAGATCTCGATCAGCTCGATGTCGCCGGGGGGGATGCGTTCGAGCATCTCCCCCACCGCCGCCATGGTCCGTCGCTGGCCTGCGAGGGCCTCATCGCCGAAGGTGACGGACTGCATGCGCTGCAGGATCGACTCCGCGCTGGCAGATGCTTCACCCATGAGCTTCCGGCCATCGATATACACGTTGATCTTCGGGGGATATTCGTTGCAGCGGGCGAACGCCACCACGCTGCCGTACGCCGCTCCGGGCGGGTGAATCGAGGTCCGGATCCCCGCCTGTCCCTGGAGAATTTCGATGGTCCGGAAGGGGTTGCGCCGCTCGATATCCTCCCGGCTGATGAACTGGCCGAACCCGATGCGGCGGCGCCGGAAATAGTCGTCGTACTTGGCGGTTCCGGCGTACTTGGCCGGCTTCGCATACCGCGCCGTGACCTTGATCGCCGGCAGCTCGAAGATCCCCGGCTGCAGCAGCACGGTTCCGCTCCACTCCCGGTCGAGCACCAGCAGCTCGGCCCGGTATCCCGGCCGCCGCACCTGCACCAGGATCTGCTTCGAGCGAGGCGCGAAGATCCGGAAGGTCCCGGCGGGTGAGGAGAGTGCGCTGGGGCCCCCGCCCATGATCCGGATCTCCGCGCCCTCGATCGGGTTGCGAAGCGGATCGATGACCGTTCCCGCGATCATGATGTGACCGGAATCGGCTTGCGCGGCGAGGGAAGACGCGGAGCAGGCGAGCAGCAATGCGGTGAGTCGGGTACCAGCACCACAGGCGGAGCGCATGGATCAGCCTCCTCCATGCAAGCTAGGGTATCCGGCCGGTTCCGTCCATCTCGAGGGCCCGTGTTAGAATGCGGCCATGGACAACCTCTGCCATACCCTGGTCGGCGCGGCGCTGGCCGAGTGCGGTCTGGGGCGGCGGACCCGCTACGCGACCGCCGCGCTGCTCGTGGGCGCCAACCTTCCCGATCTCGACGCCCCCGCCGCGTTCACCGAGTACGGGCTCGCCTTCCGGCGGGGGATCACCCACGGGATCCCCGCGCTCATCCTGCTGCCGTTCCTGCTGACCGGCGCGCTGCTGCTCTGGTCCCGGCTCCGGGGCACCCGCACCAAGGTGGAGCCGCGCGTGCTGCTGCTGATCTCCGCGGCGGCGATCGTCACCCATCCCCTGCTCGACTGGATGAACAGCTACGGGATGCGCTGGCTCATGCCCTTCGACGGCACCTGGGTATATGGCGACAGCCTCTTCATCATCGATCCCTGGCTCCTGATCCTGCTGGGCGGCGCCTGGGCCTCGGCCCGCCAGATCCGGCGGCATCGCGGCGAGGAAGGCGCCCGGGACGGAGCCCGCACCGCCCGGGTGCTGACCGGCGCCGCGCTGGTCTACGTGGTGGCGATGCTGGGCCTGACCTCCTGGGGGAGAACGATCGCGCTCCGGGATCTCGGCTTGCCGGAGCTGTCCCGCCGGCAGCTCATGGTGGCGCCGCCCTTCCTGGCCTCCTGGCGCCGGGAGGTGATCCTGGACACCGGCTCGGGCTATCGCTTCGGGGAGATCGTCTGGCGTCCCAGGCCCGCGCTCCGCCTGTTCGAAGCCGAGCTCCCCAAGCAGCTCGAAGCCCTCCGGCTCGCGCCCCACAGCACCGCATTGGAGAGTTTCCTCCGGTGGACCCGGTTCCCGTTCGTCGAACGGATCCGCGACGAGGTGCGGGTGGACGATGCGCGGTACGCGGGGGCAGGAAGGAGCAGCTTTGCGGCAGTCATGATCAGTGAGCGGTAAGCGGGTCTGGAAGTCATTGCGAGCGTAGCGAGGCAATCCCGTCGAGATCGCCACGGGCCCTTCGGGCCCTCGCGATGACTGCCCGCTCACTGCTCACCGCTCACCGCTCACCGTCTGTCTCGTGCTCGTGCCCAGCGACACCACCACCCCGCCAGCCAGCAGCGCCAGAATCACTCCCAGGGAAGCCTGGGTGCTCACGTGGATCCAGCCGCTCAATCCCATCTTGAGCCCGACGAACACCAGGATCGCGGCCACCGCGGGCTTGAGATAGCGGAACCGGTCGATGGCCCCGGACAGGACGAAGTAGAGCGCCCGCAGGCCCAGGATGGCGAAGACGTTGGAGCTGTAGACGATGAAGGGGTCGCGGGTCACCGCGAAGATGGCCGGGATGCTGTCGATTGCGAACACCAGGTCGCTCCACTCCACCACCAGCACCACCAGAAACAGGGGCGTGGCGAACAGGGCACCGTGCATCCGGGTGAAGAACCGGTCTCCGTCGTAGTTGGCGGTCATCCGCACGAACCGGCGGGTCAGCTTGACGATCGGGTTCCGGTCCGCCTCGATCGGCTCCAGGCCGCCGCTCTTGAGCATGCGGAGGCCGGTAATGACCAGGATGGCGCCGAAGACCCAGGTGATCCAGTGGAACCGGGCCAGCAGCAGCGCCCCCAGCGCGATCATGATCCCGCGCATTACGATCGCGCCGAAGATTCCCCACTTGAGCACCCTGGGCTGCAGGTCCGGAGGGACGCGGAAATACTGGAAGATCAGCAGGAAGACGAAGAGATTGTCGACACTGAGCGACAGCTCGATCAGGTAGCCGGAATAGAACTCCAGCGCCATGGCGGAGCCTTCCCGCCACCAGAGAAAGCCCCCGAACCCGAGCGCGAGCATGCCGAGGCAGGCGCTCCAGAGCCCGGCCTCCCGCATGCGCAGCACGTGGGAGTGGCGGTTGACCACCCCCAGGTCGAGGACCAGCAGGGCCACGACCAGCCCGGTGAAGCCAAGCCAGACGCTCAGCGCATGGGTCGGCACCCGCCTAGCCGCGCATCGCCATCAGGGCCGCGACCCGCGCCGCCGTGGGAGGGTGGGTGCTGAACAGCGCCAGCATCCCGCCGCCGTGCGCGGCGAGCGGATTGACCTGGGCCAGCGGGGCCGCGGCCGGCACCACGTTCATGGGGATCTGGCGGGCCAGCGCGTCGAGCCGCTGGAGTGCGCTGGCCAGCGGCTCGGGGCGCCCGAGAATCTCCGCCCCGACCCGGTCGGCTTCGAACTCCCGGCGCCGGGAGAGGGCAAACTGGATGATCATCGCGGCGATGGGCGCCAGGATCATCAGGGCCAGCCCGAGCACCGGATGACCTCCGTCGTCGTCCGAGGTGCTGAAGAAGAGCAGGCGGGGAAGAAAGCCGATGGCGCCGGCCAGGCCCGCGGCGATGGTGGAGAGCAGCATGTCCCGGTTCTTGATATGGGCCAGCTCGTGGGCAATGACCCCTTCGATCTCCCCGGCCGGCAGGTGCTCCAGCAGGCCCGAGGTCACCGCCACCACCGCTTTCTCCGGACTCCGGCCGGTGGCGAAGGCGTTGGGCTGGGCGTGATCGGCGATCGCGACCACCGGCATCGGCAGCCCGGCCCGCTGGCGGAGCCGGTCCACCATCTCGTAGAGCTGGGGCGCCTCCTTGGCGGTGACCACCCGGGCCCGGTACATCTTCAGGACCATCTTGTCCGAGAAGAAGTACATCACGAAGTTGAGCGCGCCGCCGATCAGCAGTGCGGTCAGCATGCCCTGGGTTCCGCCGAACAGCTGGCCCAGGCCGAGGAACAGCGCCATCATCCCGGCCAGCAGAATGAATGTCTTTGAATCGGTGGTCATGTGCGGCTCTCCCCTCCAAAATGAAAAAGCGAGACCTCGTCCTCCCGCATCGGTGCGGGCGACGAAGGTCTCGCTCTGAAGCGGAGGCAAACCTCCGCAGCCCCGGGAACCGTGCCGGCCTCGGCCGACAGTCTTGACGATTCCGCGGTCCGCCCTCCGGCGGATGAGCTACTCCCCTTCTCTGCGCCCGAAAAATACCGGGACCCGCCCCCCGGCGTCAAATGCGAGGGGCTCCCGGTTCCCCGGGCCGGTGTTAGGTTCTGACTCCCTGGATTCCGTCCGTGTCGTCGAGGAGCACGCATGCAGGAGCAGGATCGCGAACCGGTGGCGACGCTCTGCCTGCTTGCGGCGCTGGTGGACGGGGAACGCTCTCCGGAAGAGACCGCCCAGTTCGAGCGGATCGTCGCGCGGCTGGGCGGGACGATGCCCGCGCCGGCCACCGCCACGATCCCGGAAGCAGCCGGTCGGCTGTCGTCGCCCGACGCCCGGCGCATGGCCTATGAGATGGCGGTGTCGGTGGTCTATGCCGACGG
>DATFGC010000457.1:0-2161 GCA_035249765.1 Gemmatimonadales bacterium
CTACATCTACGCGCAGGTGGTGCCGGAGGAGATTCGTCGCACCACGCCGGACGGCAGACCCGTGGTCGACCTCGGCTGGACCATCCGCGAGGGCTCGCCCGCGACGATCAACAAGATCGAGATCGTGGGGAACGACGTGACCCACGAGCGGGTGATCCGCGAGGCGATCGTGATGCTGCCCGGCGACCTGTTCAGCCGGGACCGCCTGATCCGCTCCTACCAGAACGTGTCCAACCTCAACTACTTCCAGCAACCGCTCCCGGCGCCCGACGTGCGGCCGTCCGAGAATGGGGTGGACGTGGACATCGTTTTCCGGGTGGAGGAGAAGCGCACCGGAAACATCAACTTCGGCGCCTCGCTGGGACAGGGCACCGGGATCGGCGGCTTCCTCGGGCTGGAGGAGCCCAACCTCTTCGGACGGGGCAAGCGGGGCCAGCTCCAGTGGCAGTTCGGGAAGAACATCAACGACTTCACCATCAGCTACACCGATCCCAACATCCGGGAGAGTCGGATCTCCGGCACGGTGTCGCTTTTCGACAGCCGTGCCCGGTACACCGTCGGCGACCTCGGCCGGCGGAAGCAGACCGGCGGCGCGCTGCGGCTGGGCTTCCCGTTCCTCGGCTCGCGCTACACCCGTCTGTTCACCTCGTACTCCTACCAGCGGATCACCTACAGCGAGGGCTCGGAGGACCTGCGGGATCGGTACAGCTGTACCAGCTGCGTCCGATCGACCCTGGGCGCCAGCGTGCTGCGGGATACCCGTTTCGGCCTGCCCTTCGCCACCGGCGGCGCCCTCATGCAGGTGAACGGGGAGCTGAACGGGGGCGTCCTGGGAGGGACAGGGCATTACCAGAAAGTGGACCTGGAGGGCCGCTGGTACGCCCCCCTGGGCACCATGGGCGGGGAAGGGGAGTTCGGGGGCGGGGTACAGTTCGTGCTTGGACTGACCGCCAAGTCCGGGTTCATCTTCGGCGATCCCGGCCCGTTCTTCACCGAGATGTATTCGCTGGGCGGGGTGCAGTTCGGCATCCCGCTCCGAGGCTACGACGAGTTCTCCATCACGCCCGACGGGTTCGACCCGCAGGCCAGCAGCAACACGGCGGACCCGGACGCGTTCGGTGAGGCGTTCGCCGCCTTTACGGTGGAAGCGGGGGCACGCATCAGCCAGTCGATCTACGTCAATACCTTCTTCGATGCCGGCAACGTCTACCGTTCGGCCCGGCAGTGGGACCCCACCCGGCTCTTCCGGGGTGCCGGCCTCGGGGCGGCGGTGATCTCCCCGCTGGGCCCGATCGGGGTGGATTTCGGCTATGGATTCGACCGGGTGGACGCCCGGGGTCGTCCGGATCCCGGATGGCAGCTGCACTTCAAACTGGGCAATTTCTTCTAGTGTGGACCTTTCATCGGGAGCCAAGCATGAAGCGGTTCGTCGTGGCAGCCTGTGTCGCAGCCTTCATTCTGCTGGGGAGCGGTGCCGCCGCGGCGCAGCAGGGGGGCGGGGGCGGGGGCGGAAGCAAGGTCGCCTACGTCAACACGCAGGCCATCCTGAAGGCGACGCCGGGGTATGCCTCGGCCGAGTCCACGTTCAGCCGCGAGGTCGAGACCTATCGGGCGGAGGTCCAGAAGCTCCAGGCGAGCCTCGATTCCGCCGCGTCGGACTTCGAGCAGAAGTCGGTCATGCTGAGCCCGACCCAGCGCGAGGCCAAGCGGAAGGAGCTCACCGGACAGCAGCAGAAGCTGGAGCAGCGGACCCAGGAGCTGCAGCAGAAGGCCGCCACCCGGGAGCGTGAGCTGCTCGAACCGATCCAGAGCAAGGTCAACAGCGTGATCGAAGGGGTTCGCGCCGCGGGCAACTACGCCTTCATCTTCGACGTGAGCTCGCCCAACAGCGGGATCGTGACCGCCGACAAGTCGCTGGATCTGACCCAGCGAGTCATTCAACAGCTCAAGTCCGGCAGTTGATCGCGTGACCTCCGCCGGGCTCACCGCGCAGGCGGTCGCCGACCTCGTCGGTGGCCGCCTGCTTGGCGATGGGGGGGCGGTGGTCTCCTCGGTCGGGCCCATCGACCGGGCCGGGCCGGGCGCGCTCACCATGGCGGTGTCGCCCCGCTACGCGGCCGCGCTCGCGGGCTCGACCGCGTCGGCGGTGCTGGTGCCGCCC
>DATFGC010000458.1:0-2880 GCA_035249765.1 Gemmatimonadales bacterium
TACCGCGCCGCGACCGCCCGCCCCAGCGCATCCACTTCCCGCGCAGCCTGGTCGTGCCGGACGCCGGGCGCAAGGCGGCCGATCATCCTGAGGTGATGTCCGAACGCCCGGCCCTGCGACAGGTCGTACTGCAGCGGAGCCCAGAGCCCGGCCGCCGGGGCCAGCACGTTGTCGAACCCGGCCGGCATGACGCCGAGCACGGTGTGGGCCCGCTCATCCAGGGTGACCTGGCGGCCCACCAGGCCGGAGTCGGCGGCAAAACGGCGGCGCCACAGCGCATCGCTCAGGATCACGACGCTGGGGCCGTTGAGCCGGTCGTCGCCGGGCTCGAAGGACCGGCCCAGCGCCGGCGCGATCCCGAGCACCCGGAAGTAGTCCGAGCTCACCCGCTGTCCTTCCAGCCGCTCCGGTTCCGTGCCGCCCACCAGGGTTGGCTGCCAGGCCCTGAGCACGGCAACCGCCTCGAACGATCGGCTCCGCTCGGCGATCTCCCGGTAGGTGACGAAGGTCTGGGGGATATGGTCGCTTTCCCAGATCGCCACCAGCTTCCCCGCCTCCGGATAGGGGAGCGACTCGAACAGAATCGGGTGGACCACGCTGAAGATCGCCGTGGTGCCGCCGATGCCGAGTGCGAGAGTGAGCACCGTCACCGCGGTGAAGCCCGGCGCGCCGCGGAGCCGCCGCACCGCATAGCGGAGATCGGCCAGCAGGGTTTCCACCTGGTTTTCCCAGCCGTAGCCGCGAACCTGTTCCCGCACCCCCGCCGGCCCGTCGAGCTCGAGCCGGGCGGCCCGGCGCGCCGCCTCTGGATCGAGCCCCCGGGCAGCCTGGGCCGCAGTCGCCTGCTCCAGGTAGTGCTCCACTTCGTCCTGGAGGTCCCGCTCGGCCTCCCGGCCCCGGATGAGGGCCCGGAGCCCGCGGGTCAGCTCCCGCCGGAGCGACATGCCTATCCCTCGGCCCTGAGCAGCCGGGTGACCGCGGAGACCCGGCGGGTCCAGTCGGCGGTCTCCTGCTCCAAACGCTTCCGGCCGGCGCGGGTGAGGCGATAGATCCGGGCCCGGCGGGCATTCTCGGTCTGGCGCCACTCGGCATCGAGCCAGCCGGCCCGCTCCAGCCGCTTGAGCGCGGTGAGCAGCGAGCCGGGATTGACCTTGAAGACGTTGCGGGAGATCTGCTCGACCCGGCGGGCGATCCCGAAGCCGTGCATCGGCTCGAGGCTCAGGGTCTTGAGAATCAGCATGTCCAGGGTGCCCTGGATCACGTCGGTGCTGGGCTGGTCCATGCTCCAGGATAGCGCGATCACATCTTGACTGTCAAGATGTGATGGTCAACTGGAGACACCGCTGCCCCCCGCGTGCCGGGCCAGCCGGAGGGCGAGGTGCCGGCGGACGTCGGGCCATTCGGCCGCCAGGATGCTGTACATCACCGTATTGCGCACCGTGCCGTCCCGCCGGGCCATGTGGTGCCGGATCACCCCGTCCTTTTGCGCACCCAGCGCCTCGATGGCCCGCTGGGAGGCGAAGTTGAAGTTGTCGGTGCGGAGCCCCACCACCCGGCACCCGACCGCCTCGAAGGCGTGGGCCAGCAGCAGCAGCTTGCAGGCGGTGTTGACGTGGCGCTTCTGCCACCGCGCCGCGTACCAGGTGTAGCCGATCTCGACCCGATCGGCCTGGGGCAGGATGTCGTGGTAGCGGGTGGTGCCGGCGAGGGTGCCGGTGCCCAGCTCCCGCACCGCCCAGGGCAGCATGTGTCCCGCCTGCTGGCCGGCCAGCGCGTCGGCGATGTACTTCGCGGTTTCCTCCGGGCCGGGCACCGAGGTGTACCACAGCTCCCAGAGCCGGCCGTCGGCCGCGGCCGCCGCCAGCCCTTCCTGGTGGGCCGCGGTCAGCGGCTCGAGCCGCACCCCGTGCCCTTCCAGGACGATCGGTTCGAGTGAGATCACTGAGGATGTCCTCTGGTGGGTGATCGGCGGGTCAATTCCCGCAGGGCGGTGTTCCCCACCCAGCGGCTCGGGGCGTCGGACGCCGCCGCCAGCCTGCGGGCCACGTCCAGCGAGGCGGTACGGAGGGCCGGACTCCGGCTCCCGATGCCTCGAAGCGCCCAGACCACGCCTTTCTTCACGAAATTGCGGGGGTCGCGGGCGCCCTTTACCACCAGGGGCAGGAGACGGGCGAATCGCGCGTCCGGCTCCTCTTTCCGATGGAGCGCGAGGCAGGCCATCAGGGCGAACCCGCCCCGCTTGACGAATTCCCGGGGCGACCCGGTCCACTGGACCGCCTTCTCACCCGCGAAGGGAACCCGGTCGAACAGCTTGAAGCAGGCGGTATCGCAATCGCCCCAGTTCTCGAAGCTCCGAGCCCAGGCATCCATCTGGCGGCGGGTGACCCGCTCGGGATCGCCCACCATTGTGGCCAGCAGGCGAGCCTCGTACCAGCCGCTTTCCCAGAGGGCGAGCGAGAGCGCCTGATCGGTGCCCAGTTTCTTCCGGAGCATGAGCAGGGTCCCCATCGGAACGCCGAAGGCTCGCTTCGCCACGATGCCGTAGCGGGCCATGCTGCGCCGGGTGGCGGCGGTCCCCTTCCGTTCCAGTAGGGCGAGGACCTCGGCTCCCGAAGCACCGGGACCGATCACGCCTGGTGGCAGGCCTGCTCGAGCCCGGCGATAGGTGTCCGCCTCTTCCTGGGTTTGGCAGTCCGCGAAGAAGGAAACCGCCCCGGTGAACCGGAAGGCGGTGCCGTCGAGCAGAGGAACGGAGTGATCCGGTGCATCATGCGCTCCTCTGGCGGGCCGCCAGCAGCTCGTCGAGGCGGGCGTAGCCCATCTCCATGCCCGAGGTCGCGCCGGACCGGGCCACCGCGTCGCGGGCTTCCTTCGATTCGT
>DATFGC010000459.1:0-25039 GCA_035249765.1 Gemmatimonadales bacterium
AAGTCAGACCATCAGATACCGGCGGCCCGAATACCGTTGCATGCCGCACCGTCTATCTTGCGATTGGATCAAAAAACGGAGCCCGGCGCGTGAAGGTTTCGGGGAACCAACTCATCGGCAGTATTCTGCGGAGCGCCGGCCTGGGTGCCGGACCCGCAGGTGATGAGGCGCCGCTCCGGTCCGAGCTGCTGAGCCGGGAGCAGATGGAGCACCACGGCCAGCGGCTGGCCGCATCGCACCGGGTCACCCCCGCGCGCACGCCCGATCAGCTGCTTTCCCGGCTGGCCGAAAATGAATCGGTGCTGGTGGACGCACTGGACCGGCTCACGACGGCGGTCAAGGCCCACCGGCGGGTGGCCCCGGCCGCCGAATGGCTGCTCGACAATTTCTATCTGATTGAAGAGCAGATCCGTACCGCCAAGCGGCACCTTCCGAAGGGATACAGCCGCGAGCTTCCCCGGCTGGTCACCGGTCCCTCGGCCGGCCATCCGCGGGTGTACGACATTGCCCTCGAGACGATTTCGCACGGGGACGGCCGGGTCGATCCGGAAAGCCTGAACAGCTTCGTCGCGGCGTATCAGACCGTGGCGCCGCTCACCCTGGGCGAGCTGTGGGCGATCCCGATCATGCTGCGGCTTGCCCTGATCGAGAACCTGCGCCGGGTCGCCGCCCGGGTGATCGCCGGACTCCAGGACCGCAACCGGGCCGAGTCGTGGGCCGACGACATGACCGCGACGGTCGAGACCGATCCCAAGAGCCTGATCCTGGTGGTCGCCGACATGGCGCGCTCCAACCCGCCCATGTCGAGCGCCTTCGTGGCCGAGCTGGCCCGGCGGCTTCAGGGGCAGAACCCCGCCCTGGCGCTCCCGCTGAGCTGGGTGGCGCAGCGACTCTCGGAATCGGGGCAGAGCATCGATCAACTGGTGCAGATCGAGAACCAGCAGCAGGCCGCCGACCAGGTCTCCATCAGCAACAGTATCGGCAGCCTGCGCTTCCTCGGCGCGACCGATTGGCGCGACTTCGTCGAGTCGATGAGCGTGGTGGAGGAGATCCTGCGCGAAGATCCCGCCGGGGTGTACGCCGCCATGGACTTCGCCACCCGGGACAACTACCGCCACGTGGTCGAACGGCTGGGTCGGAAGAGCCGCTTCTCCGAGAGCGAGGTCGCCCGCCAGGCGGTGGAGTTCGCCGAAGCGGCCCGGGCCGAGACCGGGGCGGACGGGCGGGCGGGGCACGTCGGGTATTACCTGGTCGACAAGGGTCTGCCCCGCCTGGAACGGATCGTGGGGCTTCCGCCCTCCGGCCTGGAGTCCCCGGTGCCGCTGGTGCGTTACCTCGGGCCGGTCCTCCTGCTGCCGGCGATGCTCGCGGCGCTGGCGGTCCTCGCGGTCCGGGCGGAGGGGTGGGGCGGCTGGATGCAGCTCGTGGTCGGCGTCCTCGCCCTGACCTCGGCCAGTCATCTCGCCGTCGCGCTGGTCAACTGGATCGCCTCCTTGCTGGCCCGGCCCCGGCTGCTGCCCAAGCTGGATTTCTCCGAGGGGATTCCCGCCGAGGCGCGGACCCTGGTCGTGGTGCCGGCGCTGCTCTCCTCCATCGCGGAGGTGGAGGAGCTCTGTGATTCCCTGGAAGTCCGCTTCCTGGCCAACCGCGATGCCCACCTTCACTTCGCGCTGCTCACCGATTTCCGGGATGCCTCCTCGGAGCACACCCCGGAGGATGCCGCCCTGGTGGAACGGGCGCGCAGCCTGATCGATGGCCTCAATCAGCGCTATCCCCGGGACGAGAACGACGCCTTCTTCCTCTTCCACCGCCCCCGGCGCTGGAACAGCCGGGAGCGGCTCTGGATGGGCCGGGAGCGAAAGCGGGGCAAGCTCGCCGATCTGAATGGCCTGCTCCGCCGGGGCGACGCTGCGCCCTTCACGGTGGTGGCCGGTCGGATCGAGGCGCTCCGGTCGGTGCGCTACGTGCTCACGCTCGACACCGACACCCAGCTCCCCCGGGATTCGGCCCGGCAGTGTGCCGCGGCGATGGCCCACCCGCTCAACCGTCCCCGCTTCGACAGCCGGCACGAGCGGGTCTGCGAGGGCTACGGGATTCTCCAGCCGCGGGTGGGCGTGAGCCTCCCCGGGTCGTCCCGCACCCGATACGCCAAGCTTTTCGGGAGCGATCCCGGCATCGATCCGTATACCCGCACGGTTTCGGATGTGTACCAGGACCTCTTCCAGGAAGGCTCGTTCATCGGCAAGGGGATCTACGATGTCGAAGCGTTCGATCAGGCGCTCGAGGCCCGGCTGCCCGACAACCGGATTCTCAGCCATGACCTGCTGGAGGGATGCCACGCCCGCGCCGGCCTGCTCACCGACATCATTCTCTACGAGGAGTATCCGGGACGTTATACCACCGATGTAAGCCGCCGGCACCGGTGGATCCGGGGCGACTGGCAGCTGCTGGGCTGGCTGCTGCCGAGAGTGCCCCACCCCGGCGGAGCGCGGCGCCGCAATCCGCTTTCCCGGCTTTCCCGCTGGAAGCTGCTGGACAATCTCCGGCGCAGCCTGGTGGCGCCGAGCATGCTGCTCCTCCTGGTGCTGGCGTGGGGCTACTTCCAGGCGCCCTGGCTCTGGAGCCTGGCGATCGTGGGGTCCTGGCTGGTGCCGCGAACCCTCGCCGCGCTGCTCGATCTGTTCCGCAAGGCCGAGGAAATGTCGGTGCGCCAGCACCTGGCGGCGGTGGCACACACCGCGGTGGTGGATCTGGCGCAGTCGGCGTACACCCTAGCCTGTCTCCCGTTCGAGGCGGCGGTCAGCCTCGATGCGACCCTCCGGACCCTCTGGCGGGTGGGCATCAGCCGGCGCCGGCTGCTGGAATGGAATACCAGCAGCGAGGCCGAGCGGCTCGACGGCGGCGACCTCAGCTCCACCCTGTTGCGGATGTGGGTCGCGCCGGCGGTCGCGGTGTCATGCGCGGCCGGGCTCGCCGCCTTCCGGCCCGGCGCGCTGCCGGTCGCCCTCCCGCTTCTGCTGCTCTGGCTTACTTCCCCGCTCCTGGCCTGGTGGGTGAGCCGGCCGCTTCCATCGCGCGACGCGCGGCTCTCGCCGGCGCAGGGCGAGTTCCTCCACCGGCTGGCGCGGAAAACCTGGGGGTTCTTCGAAACCTTCGTCGGGGCCGAGGACCACTGGCTGCCGCCGGACAACTTCCAGGAGCATCCCACTCCGACCGTTGCCCACCGGACCTCGCCCACCAACATCGGGATGTCGCTGCTGGCGAATCTCTCGGCCTATGACTTCGGCTACGAGGGCGTGGAGCGGCTGACCGAGCGGGTGACCGCCACGTTCGACACCCTGGACCTGCTGGAGCGTTACCGGGGCCACTTCTACAACTGGTACGACACCCGCTCGCTCACGCCCCTGCTGCCGCGGTACGTCTCCACGGTAGACAGCGGCAACCTGTCGGCGCATCTCCTGACGCTCAAGGCCGGGCTGCTCGGACTTCCCGATCATCCGGTCACCGGCCACCGGGTGTTCCGAGGATTGCGGGATACGCTGCTGGTGCTGCGGGAATCCATCGAAGCCGATCCGGGCCCCGCGCTGGCCGGGCTGGAGGAGCTGCTGGCCCGGGCGGTGGCCGAACCTCCGGTGCTGCTCGAAGCCGCCCGCGCTCAGCTCACCCTGATCGCGGAGTCCTCGGCGGCTCTGGCGGCGCTGCTCGCGGTGCCGGAGCCGGCACCAGATCAGGCAGCGGTCTGGAGCAGCCGGCTGGCCGACCAGGCGCGGCGCGCGGTGGAAGCGATCGACTGGATCCCTCCGGGAGATCCCGGCTCGGCGATTCCCACGCTGCGGGAATTGGCCCAGCTCGAGGGTCCCGCCGCGGCGGCCGTCGCACGGATTGCCGGAGACCGGATCGCCGCCCTGGAGCGGCTGGCGGAGCGGGCCGACGGGCTGGCGCAGGTGGAGTACGAGTTCCTCTACGACCGCTCCCGCCACCTGCTCACGATCGGATACAACGTGGCCGAGCGGCGGCGGGACAGCAGCTTCTACGATCTGCTCGCCTCGGAAGCGCGGCTGACCAGCTTCCTGGGTATTGCGGAAGGGCATCTCCCGCAGGAGACCTGGTTCGCCCTGGGCCGGCTGCTGGCGAGCGTCGGCGGCGACCCGGTGCTCATGTCGTGGGGCGGATCGATGTTCGAGTACCTGATGCCGCTCCTGGTCATGCCGCATTACGAGAACACTCTGCTGGCCCAGTCCTGCCGGACGGCGGTAGAGCGGCAGATCGACTACGGCGCAGCGCGCGGGGTCCCCTGGGGAATGTCGGAGTCGGGCTACAATGCCACCGACGGCCAGCTCACCTACCAGTACCGCGCGTTCGGGGTTCCCGGACTCGGTCTCAAACGCGGCCTGGCCGAGGATCTGGTCGTCGCGCCCTATGCGTCCGCCCTGGCGCTGATGGTGATGCCGGAGGCGGCCTGCGCCAATCTCGAGCGGATGACCGGAGAGGGTTTCGCCGGCGACTACGGGATGTACGAGGCGGTGGACTACACCCCGAGCCGGCTGCCGCGAGGCCAGTCCCGCGCGCTGGTCCGCTCCTACATGGCCCATCACCAGGGGATGAGCCTGCTCGCGCTGGGCTGGCTGCTGCTCGACCGCCCCATGCAACGCCGGTTCGAGAGCGATCCCCGGTTCCGCGCCAGCGCGCTGCTGCTCCAGGAGCGGCTCCCCCGGGCGACCGCCTACCATCCCCACACCTCCGAGGCGGCCGACCTGGTTCCGATCAGCGGGGCCGCCGAGTCGTCGATCCGGGTCATCAGCAGCCCCGCCACCGCGGCCCCGGAAGTGCAGCTGCTCTCCAACGGGCGCTACCACGTCATGGTGACCAACGCCGGTGGCGGTTACAGCCGGTGGAAGGATCTCGCGGTCACCCGCTGGCGGGAGGACGGCACCCGCGATCAGTGGGGGAGCTTCTTCTACATCTGCGACGTGATCAGCGGCGCGGTGTGGTCTTCCGCGCATCAGCCCACCGGCCAGCGGGGGGACAGCTACGAAGCGATCCTGTCCGAGGCCCGGGTGGAATTCCGCCGCCGGGACGACGACATCGAGACTCACACCGAGATCGCGGTCTCCCCGGAAGACGACATCGAGCTCCGCCGGGTGAGCCTGACCAACCGGAGCCGATCCCGGCGGGTGCTCGAGATCACCAGCTATTCCGAGGTCGTGCTGGCCCCACCGGCGTCGGACGTGCTGCATCCCGCCTTCAGCAACCTGTTCGTCCAGACCGAGATTCTCCGCCCCCGCCAGGCGATTCTCTGCACCCGGCGGCCGCGCTCGGCGACCGAGCCGGTGCACTGGCTCTGCAATCTGATGGCGGTGCATGGAGCCGAGGCGAGGGATATGTCCTTCGAGACCAGCCGCCCCCATTTCGTGGGGCGGGGCCACGGGCTCTCCGCGCCGGAGGCGATGCGGGCGCCGGGCCCGCTGTCGGGCGAGTCCGGCTCGGTACTCGATCCGGTGCTCGCTATCCGGACCCGCATCGTGCTGGAGCCCGAGGAATCGGTCACCGTCAACGTGGTGACCGGCATTGCCGACAGCCGCGAGGCGTGCCTGGGCCTGATCGACAAGTACCAGGACCGCCGCCTGGCCGACCGGGTCTTCGACCTGGCCTGGACCCACAGCCAGGTGGTGCTCCGCCAGCTCAACGCGACCGAAGGCGATGCCCAGCTCTATGGCCGGCTGGCCGGCGCCGTGCTCTACCCGCACCCTGCGCTCCGGGCCGATGCCGGGGTCCTGGTCCGCAACCGCAAGGGCCAGTCGGGGCTCTGGAGCTACGCGATCTCGGGCGATCTGCCGATCGTGCTGCTCCAGATCGTCGATCCCGCGAATTTCGATCTGGTACGGCGGATCGTGCAGGCCCACGCATACTGGCGGCTCAAGGGACTGGCGGTCGATCTGGTGATCTGGAACGAGGATTATTCCGGATACCGGCAGGTCCTGCACGAGCAGATCATGGGCCTGGTGTCGCCGGGCATGCACGCCAACGTCACCGACCGGTCCGGAGGACTGTTCGTACGCCCGGCCGATCAGATCTCCAACGAGGACCGGGTGCTGCTCCAGGCGGTCGCCCGGGTGATCCTCACCGACACCCGGGGATCGCTGGGGGACCAGATCAACCGGCGAAAGGGAACCGAGCCGGTGCCCCCCCGGCTGGTGCCCAGCCGGCCCCATCGGGCCGAGCCGCGCGCACCGGTGCAGCCGGCCTCGCCGGATCTGCTGTTCTTCAACGGGCTGGGCGGCTTTACCGCCGACGGGCGGGAATACGTGATCCGGACCGCGCCCGGTCAGGTCACCCCGGCCCCCTGGGTCAACGTGCTCGCCAACCCGGGCTTCGGCACCGTGGTCTCGGAGAGCGGGTCGGCCTACAGCTGGGCGGACAACGCCCACGAGCTCCGGCTCACCCCCTGGCACAACGATCCGGTGAGCGATCCCAGCGGCGAGAGCTTCTACCTGCGCGACGAGGAGACCGGCCACGTCTGGTCCCCGACGCCGCTCCCGGTCCGGAGTCCCGCTCCCTACGTGACCCGGCACGGCTTCGGCTATTCGGTGTTCGAGCACAGCGAAGGCGGGGTGGCCTCCGAGCTCTCGGTCTACGTCGCGCTCGATGCGCCGGTCAAGTTCGGGGTGCTCCGTCTGGCCAATCGCTCGGGCCGCCCCCGACGCCTGTCCGCGACCGGCTATGTCGAGTGGGTGCTGGGGGATCTGCGCGGCGCCTCCGCCATGCATGTGATCACCGAGGTCGATCCGGTAACCGGGGCGATCTTCGCGCGCAATCGCTACAGCCCGTCCTTCGGTGGCCGGGCCGCGTTCTTCGACGTGAACGAGCCGGGCCGCTCGGTCACCGGAGACCGTACCGAATTCCTGGGCCGCAATAGATCCCCGGCGAATCCGGCGGCCATGGGCCGGACCCGGCTCTCCGGACGGGTGGGAGCCGCCCTGGATCCCTGCGCGGCGCTCCAGGTGCCGGTCGAGCTCGGTGAAGGCGCGGAGCGCGAGCTGGTGTTCATCCTGGGGATCGGCCGGGACACCGACGAAGCCCGCCGGCTGGTGCAGAAGTACGGCGGCGGGGCCGGCGCGCGCAGTGCGCTGGAAGAAGTGTGGAAGTACTGGAGCCGGACCCTCGGCGCCGTGCGGGTCGAGTCGGCCGACCCGGCGCTCAACGTGCTCGCCAACGGCTGGCTGGTCTATCAGACCCTCGCCTGCCGCCTGTGGGCCCGGAGTGGATACTACCAGTCGGGAGGAGCGTTCGGATTCCGGGATCAGCTCCAGGACGTCATGGCGCTGGTGCACACCGAGCCGCGCCTGGTGCGGGAGCACCTGCTCCGCGCCGCGGCCCGCCAGTTCGTCGAAGGCGACGTACAGCACTGGTGGCACCCGCCCACCGGGCGGGGAGTCCGCACCCGGTGCTCCGACGACTATCTCTGGCTTCCGGTCGCCGTCTGCCGCTACGTCTCCGCCACCGGAGACACCGGGGTGCTCGACGAGCCGGCGGGCTTCATCGAGGGACGCCCCATCAGCCCCGAGGAAGATTCGTACTACGACCTGCCGATTCCTTCCATGGAAACCGGGTCGCTCTACGAGCATTGTTCCCGCGCCATTCTGCACGGGCTCCGCTTCGGGAGTCACGGTCTCCCGCTGATGGGATCGGGAGACTGGAACGATGGGATGAATCTGGTCGGCGACAAGGGCAAGGGAGAGAGCGTGTGGCTGGGCTTCTTCCTTTACGACACCCTGAGCCGCTTTGCGGACCTGGCCGGCCGGCGGGGCGACGCCGGGTTCGAAACCCGCTGCCGGCAGGAAGCGGAGCGGCTGCGGGAGGCGCTCGACGAGCAGGCCTGGGACGGAGAATGGTACCGCCGGGCCTGGTTCGACGACGGCACGCCGCTCGGATCCTCGGAGAATACCGAATGCCGGATCGACTCGATCTCCCAGAGCTGGGCCGTGCTCTCCGGCGCCGGGGATCCGGAGCGGGTCCGGCAAGCCATGGAAGGGGTCGACCGGCATCTGGTGCGGCGGGAAGAGGCGCTGATCCAGCTGCTCGATCCGCCCTTCGACAAGTCGGAGCTCGACCCCGGCTACATCAAGGGCTATGTGCCCGGGGTACGCGAAAACGGGGGCCAATACACCCATGCGGCCATCTGGACCGCCATGGCCTTCGCCGCGCTGGGCGATGGGGCCCGGGCCTGGGAGCTGTTGGGCCTCATCAACCCAGTGCTCCACGCCGACAGCGCGACCGCAGCCGGCGTCTACAAGGCGGAGCCCTACGTGGTGGCGGCCGACGTGTACGCGGTGCCGCCCCACACCGGGCGGGGAGGATGGACCTGGTACACCGGTTCGGCGGGCTGGATGTACCGACTGATCGTGGAATTGCTGCTCGGGCTCCGGCTCGAGGGCGAGCAGCTCCGGATTGCGCCGGTGCTGCCTCCGGACTGGAAGCCCTTCACCATTCACTACCGGTTCCGCGACACCCACTACACAATCGCGGTACAACCGGCGGAGAACGGGGAGACGAAGCTGGCGGTGGACGGGGTCGAGCAGGAGGACGGGATCATCCGACTGGTGGATGACCGGCAGGATCACGCGGTGCTGGTGCGGCTGCCGTCGGCCGTCGCTTTGACGGCGACGCGTGAGAGGTGAGCTGTGAGAGGTGAGAGGGCCGGACCCCTCCCTCTCACGACTCACATCTCACGTCTCACGGGTCGACATCCGCGCGGAAATGGCAAGGCCCACCCCACCCAGGATGGCTGCGGCGGAGAGTGCGAGTCGCAGGGTAATCCGTTCTCCCAAAATGGCCGCTCCGGCGACGGCGGCGATGACCGGCACGGCGAGCTGAATCGTTCCGGCCCGCGCGGCGGTCAACCGGGGGAGCACTGCGTACCAGGCCGCATATCCTCCGCCGGACGCCAGCGCGCCGGACGCCACCGCGCATCCGATCCCCACCCCACTCAAATGTGCTCCCCGCATGGTGAACGCCGCGAGCAGAATGCCCATCGGCATCGCGAAGATGAAGCTCTCGGCGGTCCGCCGCAGCGGCAGGCCCGCGGCTCGGCCCCGAAGCGAATAGAGTCCCCACGCGATGCCGGCCAGCGCCATCAGGGCAACCCCCGCGGGAGCGGGGGCCCCCAGCCCCGGCAGGTTCAGGTAGACCAGCCCGAGAAGCGCCAGCAGGAGTCCCGCCCATTCACGGAGGAGGGGGCGCTCTCCGCTTCGGAGCGCGGCGCCGATCATGGTGAGCTGAACCGCGCCGAAGAGCACCAGTGCGCCGGTGCCGGTGGGCAGGCTCACATAGGCAAAGGAGAAGGGCGCCGCGTACAGGAATAAGAGCGCGGCCCCGGTCCATCGTCCCGGTCTCGGTCCCGATGGAGCCGCGGCGCCCTGCCACCGGAGGACCAGCCAGAGCACGATGGCGCCCGAGGCCAGCCGGATGGCGGTAAAGGACGCCGGATCGATGCGGTCCGCGCCCAGGGCGAACCGGGCCAGAACCGAATTGGCCGCGAAGGCGACCAGGGCCAGCAGGGCCAGCCCGATCACGGGAGCGCTGGTGTGGTCGGCGGAGGACGGCGATGGTGCGTGGCCTGTTCGTAGGCGTAGGCCAGCCGGAACAGGGTCGCTTCGGCGAAGGGCCGGGCCAGGAGCGAGAGGCCGGCGGGAAGCCGGCCCTCCCTGGTGTATCCCATGGGGACATTGATCGCCGGAAACCCCGTGCTGGGCGAAAAGAGCTGGCTGTTGTCGCCGTGGGGGGTGTTGAGATCACCGATCAGCCGGGGCGGATGGCTCCAGGTGGGATACACCAGCGCATCCAGCCGTTCCCGGTCCATGAGCGCGAGCACTCCATCGCGGAGCCGGGCTCGGAACTCATCCCGGCTCCGGCAGCCACCGCTCTCGGCCGGCGCGGTATCCACGGCCTGGGAGGCATTGAGTCGGGTCTCGATCGAGGGATGAAACCGCCGGGACCGGATCACAGCCTCGAGCGTCTTCACCGGAACGCGCTCTCCCTGCCGGAGGAGCCAGGCATTGAGGTCATACTTGAACGGGAAGCAGCTTCCGGCCTGGGCCCGCCGCCAGGCATCAAGACTGTCCACTCTCACCGAGTCCAGGATCACCGCCCCGGCGCCCCGGAGGTCTTCGAGTGCGGTGCGGAAGACCGCGAGCACTCCGGAGTCCGCGGCGGCGGGGTTGTACGCCTGCACCAGGACGCCGATCCTGGCGCCGCGGAGTCCGTCCCCTATCAGGGCGGCGGAATAATTCTCGGCCCGCCGCCCCCGGCTGACGGCGGTGGCAGGGTCGTCGGCGTCTTCGCCCACGATCACCTGGAAGACGGCCGCGGCATCCGCCACCGTGCGAGTCATCGGCCCCGCGATGTCGGCGGCGAGATTCAGGGGCACCACCCCGGCCCGGCTGGTGAGGCCCATGGTGGAGCGGATCCCCACCAGCGCGTTGTGCGCCGAAGGCCCGCGGATCGAGTTGCCGGTATCGGTGCCCAGGCCCGCGAGGCCGAGGTTCGCGGAGACCGCGGCAGCAGTTCCGCCGCTGGATCCGGCGGTCACCCGGTCTGTGGCATAGGGGTTTCTGGTATAGCCGGGAAGGATCGAGCT
Source organism: Gemmatimonadales bacterium (assembly GCA_035249765.1). GTDB lineage: Bacteria > Gemmatimonadota > Gemmatimonadetes > Gemmatimonadales > GWC2-71-9 > JABFSM01. The sequence goes on from DATFGC010000459.1 coordinate 10,637, forward strand.
CACCGTTTCGTAGGGGCTGAAGGCGAACTCCGCCATGTTGGATTTGGCCAGGACGATCGCGCCCGCCTGCCTGATCCGCGCAACCTGGAAAGCATCCCGGGGGGCAGTGTATCCGGCCAGGGACAGCGATCCGGCCGTCACCGGGAGATCCACGGTCTCGAAGTTGTCCTTGACGATCATGGGGACGCAGAAGAGCGGTCCCATGGGCTGGTTCCGCCGCACCAGGTCGAGGGAGTCCGCCACGACGAGCGCGCGGGGGTTCACGACCACGAGGGCATTGATGGCGGGGCCGGTCTTGTCGTAGGCGGCGATCCGGGCGAGATAGCGTTCCACCAAACCGCGGCAAGTGAGACGCCCGGCCCGCATGGCGTCATGGACCGCCGCGATGGTGGTTTCTTCCACCCGAAATGGAGGCCCCTGCCGCGCGGCTGAGGGAGAAGGGACCAGGGCCAGAAGAAGCGCGCCGGCGAGGAGGCGAGAGCACCAGGCCGGTTTGAGGCGGAGAACCGTCATGCCCGCGGCGGTCCGGCTCAGTGGGTCAGCGTCACGATCACCCCGCCCAGGTAGATCTCCGGCCGGCCGGCGGCGGTCGATTCAATCCCGATCCAGAGCCAGAATCCGCCGAATGCGTCGGTCACCAGGCGGAGTTGCTGGGACCGCATGATGGTGGTCTGAATGGTATAGGTTCCCGGGGCGGGACATCCGCTGGCGCCGTTGCGGATGTCTCCCAGCTGGGTGTAGTCGCCTGCCGTGGCGCCGGTTCCCTTGTCGATCGTCATCCGGAGGATCCCCTGGCCATCCGGTTCGACCGCGGGCTCGACCAGCGAGACTCCCGCCTTGAGGAAGGTGGCCGGCCCGATTCCGGTCGTGCAGCCCTGGTGGTAGGTGGTGGCGAATTCCGCCTCCAGTGCCACTTCGTATTGCTCGTTGGGGAGCAGCCCGGTGAAGCGGTGCTGCTGGAACATGAAAATCGATCCGCTCACATTGTTGCCGGCGAGGTACAGCGCGTCCCGGTTAGGCAGCGGTGACGGAAGCACCCGGAGTTCTCCGACAAGATTCACATTCTGCAGCTCGGTCTCGGGCACATCTGCGACCCCGGCGGTCCAGCCCTCGCCCACCACATCGAAATCGAACGGGAGCGAGATCGTACTGGTCGTGTCGGCGGCGTTAAGGCAGCCCGCCAGCAGCAGAAGTGCCGCCGCGCCGGAATACCGCTTCATCGGTGCTTCTCCCTGGAGGGGGCCGGGGTGTCCGGCCGGAATGGCTGGCTTCTAGTATAGCACCCCGCGGTGTACCTGGGGGCTCCTCCAAGGGACGCCCGAGTCGCCACGGAAACCACATCGGAACGAAAACGGCGGCCCCGGAGGGCCGCCGCCTTCGCTTCAGTTCGGGAACGTCATGGCTTCCGGGTGATTCCCGCTCCGATGCCCAGTCCGATGCGTGCGCCCGCAGTGGCGCCGGCCGTCTCCACCGCGGCCAGCGCGCGATCCACCGGCATGCCCTGCGCGGTGAGGTCGAGAAGCACGTCGAGCGCGAGGTCGAGACGGCGCTCCGACGGCTCCCGGCCGGCCAGCGCCGAGAGCTGGGCAGTGCTGGCTCCCCGGGCGAGAAGCTGGGCGCCCCGGGAAACCTCCGCATCGCTGGGGCGCTCCCGCCCGGCGCGGAACAGCGCCGACTGGGACAGCTCGAGCTGGGCGAGGGTGGCCGCACTGGCGGCGACGATCTCGCTTTCCGCCGCGCCCTTGGCCTGGCCTTCGGCGATCCGGTCATTCACCGGCTCAGCCGGCAGGTTCTTCCGCCGGGCGATGTCCAGCATCGCGGTCAGCCGCGCCCGGGTTTCGGCGGAGAATTCCCCCGGGATCCGCGGTGGATCGCCGCGCTGGGCCGTGAGGGCGGCCTGGGCGCGGGTATCGGCCTGCGCTCCCGCATCGGCCTGCGCGGCGGCGATCGCCGGGGCGAGGGTGAGCGTGAAGACCAGGATGGCGTTTCGCATACGTCCTCCTTCGGTTGGCGGATTGTTACTTCGGGTCCGCGGGCTTCCGCACGGACAGCCAGGCGGACTTGCCGCCGAATCCGTCGTTGACGGCGGCAACACCTTCGGGTACCTCCCAGACTCTGCCATCGATCCGGAACGCGTACCGGTAGAGACCGGGAGCGATCGGGAAGTCTCCATACCAGACACCGTTGTTTCCGCGAGCCAGGGGGACCGGGCGCCACTGATTCCAGTCACCGGCCACCTCGACCCGGGAGGCGGACCCGGCGCGGATCGACAGCCGGGTCAGCCCGGATGCCGGATCCGCCACGCCGGCCGGCTTCGGCCCCAGCTCGCGGCGAGCGGAGGCCGCCACCCGAAGCGACAGGCCGGCCCCGAAGGCGCGCCCACCCGGGGTGCCGAACAGGGGATTGGCGGGGTAGCTCTCTGCGGCGGCAAAGAAGGAGATCATCGGACTCACCGACACCACCAGGCGGCCCCCTCCGAAGGCCTGCTGAGCCCCGGCCTCGCTTCGCATCCCCAGCCTGCCGGATAATCCGACCGGTCCACTCGCCAGCATGGCACCGGCGACCCGATCGACGATCGGGTCCCCATCGCCTCGGCCCCGTTCCTCCCGATAGCTGAGCCGAAGCTGGGGGCCTTCCACACGGCGAAACAGATCAACCGATGCGCCGAAGGCCGGCCCGGCGGTGCTGCGAGTGCGAAGGATCGGCTCCCCGGATGGGAGCGGCACCGGCGCGCTCGTGGACTGGTCCACGGACGTGCGCGCCCCCGCAACGCGCGCTCCGCCCCAGAGGATCACCGGTCCGGATCGGACCTGAAGCGAGGGAACGGCATCTCCCTGGAGATACGTCGCGCCGTAGGACGCGCGGGTCAGATCGGCCCCGGCAGCCAGGGCGAGCGCGAGCGGTCCTCCCAGTGGAAGCCGGGCGTCGACCGAGGCTTCCCCGGCCACCGACCACTCCCGGCTGGCGAAGCGGGTCCCCCGGCCACCGACCAGCAGCCGGAGGTTGGGATGAGGGAAGAGCGTCGCGGACGGAGCGATCTGCCAGGAGCCCGAGCGGATGCCCCGCAGATCAGTGGCGGTTCCTCCGCCCAGGGTGAGCCGCACCGCGGGTGGCTGCGCCGCGAGCGGAGCGGCCACCAGCACCAGGGCCCACCGCATGCGCGTACAGATCGGCATGTCCCCTCCCGGCTGGAGTGATTCCTCATCCAAAGCTGGGAAGGGGGGGCCAACGCCGCGCCGGCGCAGATCACACGCCGGGTGTGACCGGGATCACTCTTTTTCGGTCATTCCTGGAGGAGGACGCGAGGACGCGAAGGACGCGCAGGGTGTAATGACGCGGAATGCAAGGTTTTTCACGTTGCGTCCTTGCGTCTTTGCGCCTTTCCGCCGCCTTCCCGGAGCAAGGAGACTCACCGGAGCCGCACCAGTCCGGCTCCCTCGAGATTCCGGAGATACTGGAGCACCGCCTCGGGAGTCACCACGCCGAAATAGTGGTCTCCCGCCTCCCGGGCCTCCGCGGCGATGAACCGGTGGATCTCGAGCCCGCTGCGCCGGCCGTTGACCGCGCTGGCGATCTCCGGCCCCATGTATCCGTGCAGGCCGGGAACACCCGCCACCTGGCCGCGGCCGGTGAGGAATTCCCGGGGACCTGCGGCCAGCGCGGGGTGCAGCGCGGCGAGCTCCGTTTCAACCGCGGTCAGCACCCGGCGGGGTGGCGTGCGCTGGCCGGTGGCCTGCCGCCAGGCCAGCTCGAGCTCGCGGAGCGCCTGGGCTTCCCGGCGAGCCACTTCCATGACCATCGGCTCGACCAGTCCCACCGCACCGGCGGCCACTTCCGCCAGCGACCGCACCGCCTGGCGCTCCCGCTCCGCGGCGTAGCGGAGCTGGTCGCCGGCCCTGAACCAGGCCTCGGACTTGTCGGGGAGGGCCGCGAGCCAGCCGAGTCCGAGACGGAGATTCCGCCCCATGCGCTCGGCGCCCCGGCCCGCGGTCTGTGCCATCAGCGCCGGCAGGGCCGCCGAGTCGGCCGAGGCCATGACATAGGCGATCAGCGCGACCGCGACCGCATTTCGCTGGAGCTGGGTCCGGTCGATGCTCCAGAGGTCGTCGTCGCTGGAGTGGATGAAGCGGTCCGGCATATTGGTGAAGCTCACCGCCGGGATTCCGATGGGCGCCTCGTTGAAGGTCTGGTGGTCTGACTGGTTGTGATGCCAGATGGCTTCGGCGTTGTAGCGGAACATGGACCCGAGATGGGAGAGCACCGGCCTGGGGTACATCGGGCGGCCCGCTACCAGCTCGGCCAGCTCGAAGGTGTTGCCGGCCACCAGGTATTCGAGCACCGTCTCCATCACGTCATTGAAAAAATGGAACCGGGTGGCCGGCACCCGGGTCACGTTCTGTTTCCGGCCGATGTCGAGAGACTGATCCGCCCCCACCATGTCCTGGTTGACGTTGACCCAGATCTTGCGAACCTCCTCCGGGTGATCGGCAAAGTACTGCCGCTCGCTCGAGATCTCGGTGGTCCACCAGAACCGGATGCTTCGTCGCGGGCGGGGGAGCCGGCCCTCGGAAATCAGCCGGGAAAGGGCGCGGCCGATCTCGAGCATGCTGGCCGTTCCGCTGGCGTCATCGTTCGCCTCCACCGGCCCTTCCTGCATGTGGCTGGTCAGCACGATGTCCTGGCCCGCGGCCGGGTCGGTCCCCCGGAGGTATCCCTCGACCATCACCTGCCAGGGCTCGCTGCCATGGAGCGAGCCGAATTCGGAGCGGACCAGGGCGTGGACCCGGACCGGACCCGCCAGCAGCCGGTTGCGCAGCGCCACGCCCTGCCGGGTCGACAGCACGAAGGCAAAGGTCGGCTCCTTCCCGTTCAGCTGGCCGCTGGCAATGCTGACCCAGCGGATCTGGTCGGGACGGGAAACCCCGCTCCCATCGATGCCGTTGGGGGGATTGTAGGGACTGGGATACCACACGATTCCCAGGGCGCCGCGATTGCCGACCGCCTCGGCCATAACGGCGTTCACATTGCCGGTGGTGAGGACCACCTTCCCGCTCAATTCCTTTCCCGCCAGCTCGGCGGCGGTTCCGCCGCCGATGTCGATCAGCTCACCCCGCACATCGGCGGGGCGGCTGTAGTCGGCCAGGTGCGCCGCCGACTGAATCGAGCTGGCGATCCGCTCCGGCTCGGCCCCATCGATCCAGAGGTCCGCGAAGGTCGCGTTCCAGGGGCGGGTTGTGCTGGCCTGCTTGATCAGGCTGACGTCGGTGAGCCCGTACTCCCTGGCCTTCCGCTCGTGATACTCGGCCACGGTCCACAGGTTGTTGTCGCCGCCCCGGGGACGGTGAAACTGGGTCATGAACCGGATATGGGCGTAGGCCGCGTCTCCGGAGATTTCCTCGCTGATCAGCCGGGTTCTCGCCGGATCGAGCAGAGGGAGCGACTGGGCAGCGACCACCCGGCAGACCCCGAGGGCCAGGACAGCGGGGAAGACAACGGCGCGCAGCAGCATGGGCGATGACCGGTTGGAGAAGGGATGGGGAGCCGACGATCGCGGAATGTACGAGCCCGGCGGGGAGGGAGGCAAAGCGGGACCGTCCTCGGCGCAACTCTCCGGACCCGGTACGCGTCTCTCTCTATATCACCACTGTCAGGAGATGTGTTCATGCGCGTTCGGCAACTCCTCCTCGTCGCGGCCCTGGTTGCGGCCTCCGCGACCGTCGTCGCCGCCCAGGCGGACCCCCGCCCCTGGCCCCGCTATCAGTGGCGCTACCAGAGGCCCTTCCTCCACTACCGGCTCTCCCCGGACCGGATGCGGACGCTGGAACGTGCCCTGGAGCGGGCGGAGCAGGTCCGGGAACGCGCCCGGGTGCACTCGCTGGAGCGACTCAACACCTTGAGGGATCGCGAGCTGGCGGTGCGCGACCGGCTCAACGACCGGATGCGCGGCCAGCTCTGGCGCGGGATGGCCGCGCGGGATCGCGCCATGGAGCGGGTGCGGGAGCGCCTGGACCGGGTGAGGGAGGAGCAGTGGCTGTCGCGGAGGCGGTGGCGGAGGATCTGAGGCTGTTCGGAGATGGGACGGGCTGTTCAGGAGTGGGACCACCGCGAGCCTGGTCCCTGCGGCCAATCGATTGTGAGGTAGTGGCTTAGGATCCGGGCCCTGCTGGCACACCCGGTGCATGGCGTGCCGGCATGGCCCTCTTCTCCGCGCAGGATGTCCGGTTCGCTTTCAGGAACCTCCAGACCCGTCCGGGTCTTTCGGCAGTCATCATCGCAACGCTCGGTTTGGGCATCGGGGCGACCACCGCCACGTTCAGCCTGCTGGATGCCACCCTCCTGCGCCCACTTCCCTTCGAGCGGGCCGACCGGCTGGTGTTTCTCTGGGGTGTGTATGGGCCGGAGCGGAGCCAGCGAGGCGCCTCCCCGCCGGAAGTCGCTGACTGGCGGGCCCAGAACCACACCCTCACCGGTATATCCGCGTACGATCCCATTTCGCTCAACCTGAGAACCCAGAACGGTCCCGACCGGCTCAACGTCGAGCGGGTAAACTCGGAGTACTTCCGCCTGCTCGGCGTCCACGCCAGCCAGGGACGCACCTTTACGGCTGAAGAAGACCGGGTGGCCGACGCCTACCCGGTCGTGGTGGTGAGCCACAACGCCTGGCGCACCCGGTTCGGTGGCGATGCCGCACTGGTCGGCCGTACCATCACTCTCAACGACCGGCCGTTCACCGTGGTCGGCATCATGCCGGAAGGGTTCTCCGGCCTTTCCTTCCAGGCCGATCTCTGGATTCCGCTCGCGATGCTGACGGTGGATTCGCCGGCGGGGCTGCTGACCAGCCGGAACAATCGCTGGCTGGTTGCGGTGGCCCGGCTCAAGGATGGGGTCTCGATCGCCGATGCCGAGCGCGACCTGGGGCAGGTGGCCCTCCGGCTGGCCGAGCAGTATCCGGAGACCAACACCGACCGGAGCGTCGATGTCCTCTCCCTGCAGGAGAACCTGCTGGGGAACACGGCGTCGCTCTTCCAGACTCTCTTCAAGGCCGTGCTGCTGGTGCTGCTGATCGCCTGCGCCAACGTGATGAGCCTGCAGCTGGTTCGCGCCACGGTACGGGAGCGGGAGATCGCATTGCGGCGGGCCCTGGGGGCCGGCCGGCTCCAGCTGGTACGCCAGCTCCTGAGCGAGGGTCTGGTCCTCGCGGGTCTCGGGGGAGCGGCGGGTGTGCTGCTGGCCTACTGGATGATTCGGCTGCTGGTGCCCTTGGTCCCCGCCGGCCTGATTCCGCTGTATGCCGACGTCACCGTGAACCCCCGGGTGCTGGGGTTTACCCTCGCCGTCACCGTGCTGACCGGAATCGCCTGCGGACTGGCCCCCATCCTGCGGCGGGGCGGGGCTGATCTGTCCGACGCGCTCCGGCAGGGCGCCCGGACCGCTTCTTCGGGGCTGGGCCGGCTGCGGCGCCCGGGGCTGCAGCAGGCGCTGGTCGCCGGAGAGGTGGCCCTGGCTCTCATCCTCCTCGCGGGGGCGGGGCTCATGCTTCGCAGTCTCGCGCTCCGTCTCGCGGTGGATCCCGGGTTCGACGCGCGGGGCGTGCTGGCCGCCCGGGTCTCGCTGCCCCGGCCCCAGTACCAGGATTTCCCGGCCCGGGCCGACTTCGTCGACCGGCTGGTCACCGGACTCAACGCCCTTCCGGGGGTGGCGCACGCCGCGATCGCCTCGGATCTCCCGCTGCGGGGAAACTCCACTGCCTCCACTCTGCTGATCGAGGGGCCGACCCCGGTGCAGACGCGCTACTTCCGCCATTCGGTGACGCCGGGATACTTCGCTGCGCTGGGCATTCCGCTGACCCGGGGCCGGGATTTCTCCGGGCTGGACCGGCAGGACACCCAGCCGGTGGCAATCATCAGTGAGGCGATGGCAGCGCGCTTCTGGCCCGATCGAGATCCGGTGGGCATGCGGTTCCGCCTGGGCGCGACCGGGCCCGAGGTGATCGTGGTGGGAGTGGCGGGGCCGGCGCGGCAGCGGGACCTCACCACCGACCTGTTCGCGGCGGGGAGCGAGCCCGATGTCTACTATCCTTTCGCCCAGCGGACGGCCACCGACCTGGAGATCGCGGTTCGGATGCGGGACGGGAGCCTGCTGACCGCCCCGTTGCTGCAGCGGGAAGTCGCGGCCCTCGATCCCGGACTGCCGCTCTTCCAGGTGGCTTCGCTGGAGAGCGCTCTCGCGGCCCAGAACTCGGCCCCCCGCTTCGGATCGCTGGTGCTGAGCGGCTTCAGCGCGGTGGCTCTGGTGCTGGCCGCCATCGGCATCTACGGGGTGATCGCCTTCGTGGTGGGTCTGAGCCGCCGGGAGATCGCGATCCGCCTGGCGCTGGGGGCCAACCAGGGGCAGGTTCTCAGAGTGGTGATGGCCAACGGCATGCTGCTGGTGCTGGCGGGCCTGTTGCTGGGAGTGCTCGGCGCGCTGGCCGGCGGAAAGGTGATCCAGGCCCAGCTCTATGGTGTGAGGGCCGGAGATCCGATGATCCTCATCGCAGTGAGCGGCGCGGTGGTGCTGGTCGCGCTGCTGGCCAGCTGGCTCCCCGCCCGCCGGGCCGCGCTGGTGGAGCCGCAGGCGGTGCTGAAGGGGGAATAAGGGGAACGGGGAAGCGAGCCCTGCTATCCCCCGCTATCCGCGCAACGTCACGCCTCCACAATCCCCTGGGGCGCAGTCTCTCTCCAGCGTCCCCGGGTAAAATCGGGAACCTTGACCGGCTTGCTCCCGTTGGCCACCGACCATTCGCTGAGCGGTCCCACCACGCTGACGGTGGCGCCGTCGTAGACGTTCTGATCGGTGGGCACCCCTGCCCGCAGGCAGGTGATCAGCCGCCAGTCCTCCAGCCAGTCCATTCCGCCGTGCCCTACGCTGGCCTGTTTGACTTTCTCGCTCTTCCAGAGCGGATGGTCGTGGCTCTCGAACCACTTTTCCACCGGATCCCACCGATGGGGGGCGGCGCTTTGGCCTTCGATGTAGACCCGGCGGGGATATCCCTCGAGGATCCCCCGGGTTCCCTGAAGGACATACTTCCGGCTGTAGGGGCGGGGCAGGTTGGTGTCGTGGGTGAGGTAGATGGTCTGTCCCGCGGTGGTCTTGAGCAGGGAGGCGTTCACATCCCCGAGCACGTAACGCTCCCGGCGGCGGGGGTCGTCCGGCGAAAGATGCTCGGACTGCCAGGCCTGCAATCCGCGGGAGGGCCCGCTCAGGGACACCAGATAGTCGAGCTGGTTTCCCCGGGTGATTCCCATCGCCTCGGCGATGGGACCGAGGCCGTGGGTGGTGTAGAGGTTTCCGTTCCGCCGGGTCGCGTGGGCCCGGCGCCAGAGGCCCTCGCCGTCGGTGGAGAACTTGATGGCCCGGAGGTCGTGGTTGTAGCCGCACTCGGCGTGGAGCAGCTCGCCCAGCAGGCCCTTCCGGGCCAGGTTGAGGCCCAGCATTTCGAGCCGGTCGTAGTTGCAGTTCTCCATCATCACGCAGTGTCGGGCGAACTTTTCGGCCGCCTCGACCACCGCCCAGCAGTCGTCCACCCGGTAGGCCAGCGGCACCTCGGAGGCGGAATGCTTGCCGTTCCTGAGGGCGGCGAGAATGATCGGGACGTGCCACTCCCAGGGCGTGGCGTTGAACACCAGATCCAGCTCCTGCTCGGCGCACATCCGCTCGAAGTCCCGGGGGCCCCGGGTGAAGCCCGCCGGCTCCTTCCGGCCCCGCTCCCGGATCTTGCGCTGCCAGGCCGTCACCTTTTCCGGCACGATGTCGCAGAGCGCGAGGATCTCGACCCCCTCGAGGGTGAGCAGGTTCTCGAGGTGACTGCCGCCCTGTCCCCCGATGCCGACGAAACCGATGCGAACCACCGGAATGGGGGCGGCCCGGAAGCGCAGCGGCTGCTGGGCGGTGAGCCGTGAGAGGTGAGCGGTGAGCGGGAGGGCACCGGCCAGTCCCACGCCCGTCGCTGTTTTCACGAAATCCCTGCGGGTCTGGTCCATGTTTCCTCCAGCTCAGCCGTCAGCCGTCAGCCTTCCGTCGATTGCCCATTGCCCATTGCCCATTCCCCATTGCCTGCCTGTTGCCTGTTGCCTGTACCTATGGATTCATCCGGCCCGACGAAAGCTGCTTCACCAGTTCATACCAGTACTCCGCGGCCTGGTGGAACTCCCTGACCCCGACTCGCTCGTCGCGGCCGTGGGCGCGGGAATCGTTGAGATCGTCGAAGATGGCGCCGACGCCGTAGGTGGGGATACCGGCGTTCCGGGTGTAGAGCCCGTCGGTCGCCCCGGTGGACATCTCCGGCACGATCGGCACCCCGGGCCAGTAGCGGGCGGTGAGGGCTTCGAGCGGTTGCATCAGGTCGGCCCGGAGCGGCGACGGCGGGCTGGGCCGGGCGTCGGCCGCCCGGGAAAAATGAATTGCGGTGTCGGCGACGATTCGCCGCAGTTCGGCCTCCACGCTGTCCACCGGCTGATCGGGCAGGATCCGGCAATTCACCGTGGCCCGGGCGAGCTGGGGAAGGGCGTTGTCGGCGTGTCCGGCGAAGAGCCGGGTGACGACGCAGGTGGTGTGAAGGACCGCATTGTAGTACGGCGACGCGGCGGACAGCCGGCTGGCGGCGAGGGCATTTCCGCTTCGGGCCACCAGCCGCATGTCGGCGGCCAGGGCGGGCGTTTCCGCCGCGGCTCCGCGGGCGAAGAAGGCGCGGGTGACCTCGTTGAGACGGACCGGAAACTGATGATCCGCGATCCGGGAAATCGCCCGGCTCAGGTGATAGATGGCGTTGTCGGCCACCGGACGCGAGCTGTGGCCCCCCTTGTTCCGCACCTCGAGCAGGAAGCTCTGATAGACCTTCTCGGCGGCCTGGATGTTGAACCGGATCGGCGTGCCGTTCCGGTAATCGCCGCCTCCGCCGTCGGTGTTGAGGGCGAAGTCCGCGTCGATGAGGGCGCGGTGCTCCTCGGTCAGCCAGCGAATGCTCGCACCGGTGGTTTCCTCATCCCCGGTCAGCACGATGACGAGATCGCGCTCCGGGACGAAGCCCTCCCGCCGGTAGCGGATGAAGTTGGCCACCAGCATCGCCGCGCCGGCCTTGTTGTCGCTGGTGCCCCGGCCGTAGTACCAGCCGTCCTTCTCCACGAACTGATAGGGATCGGTGCTCCAGTCCTCCTTGCGGGCATCCACGACGTCGAGGTGAGCCATCAGGAGGATGGGCTTCCGGGAGCCGTCCCGGCCCCGGTAGCGCGCCACCAGGTTCTGAATCCGCGGCTCCGGTCCCATCACCCGCAGGTCGCCGGCGGGAAACCCCGCCGCCAGCAGGCGGTCGGCCACCGCCCGGGCCGCGGCCGGCGTGCCTCCGGCGGAATCGCTGGTATTGATCCGGATCAGCTCCTCGAAGATCTCGCGCTCCAGCTGGCGGGCGACGGGATCCTTCCCTTCCTGGGCGCCGACGGCCGGGGCGGTGATCCCGGGCCACGCGGTGACGAACAGGGCGAGAGCAATGCGGGCGGCGCGATGCATGGCGGTCCGGATGCGGGTGAGGGAAGGGGAAAAGTAACGGGGGGACCTCAGCCGAGGCCCCCCCGTTCCCGCCCGAGCGTTCGGGCGATCGATTCTGGTCTAGCGCTCGACCAGAATCAGGAACCGGTGCTGACCCCAGAACCGCTCCGGAGAGCTGATCTGGAGCGAGCCCTTGATGCGACCCTTCGCGTCAAGCGGAATGTTGCTGTAGGCGATATTCTGGTTCGACACCAGCTGGTATTCCTTGTTCGGATCCGGGAGCTTGATCTCGGTCACGGTCCGGCGGTCCACCTGGGTGAAGGCCGACGGATCGAGGTTGTCGCCCGGCTTGAGCACTTCCCCGGTGCGGGTGAAGATCAGGAAGCGGGTGCCGCCCTCTTCCTTGATGATCCCGCGGTCCTTGAGCTCGGACCGGGTCCCGATGACATAGTAGACCGTATTCTCGCGGGTAGTCACCGCGGAGACGGTGTCGGTCAGCTCGGCCTTCTCGGTCGAGAGCGTCGCCACCTGTTGGCGGGCGCCGGTCAGATCGGCTTCCATCGTGGCGATGGTGGTCCGCTGGCTCTCGAGGGTCGCGTTGAGGCCGTCGATCGTGGCCTGGAGATCAGTCACGAAGCCCTTGAGGCTGTCGGTCTGGGAGGTCAGGCTGCGGAGCCGGCGCTGGCTGGCGGCCAGGCGGGACTCGTTGGCCTTGAGACGGGCGGTCAGATCCTGGACTCGCTTCAGCACCATGGCGCGATCGTTGGTGGCCACGCCCTCGCCGCCCACGACCGGCTCGACCGGCTTGCGCGCGGCGGAGACCTTCATGATCTCGGTGTTGATGTCGGAGAGCAGGCGGGTCGTCTCGGCGAGGTCACGGACCAGACTGTCCTTGGCCGCCGCTACGGTCGTCATTTGCTCAACTTGGGTCCGGTAGAACTCTGACGAATCGGACGGGATACGCGCGGCGACGCCGGTTCCCCCCCGGTCGCAGGCGAGGGCGGCGACGAGCGCCAGAGGTGCGGCGGTCCATTTGTTCATACGGATTTCCTCCCGAGGTCGGTCACGCGGGCCGGCACTCCGAACGAGGGCCGGATCTCCCCGAAACCCTGAGAACTGCTCAATTTTGGGGTTGCATTGTACACGACGCCGCTCCTCGCCCGTCTTGCACAGCCCGGGACATTTCCGCCGGCGAGGATGCGTGCGAATCCTTGACACTTCTCGCGACTGAAGGCGTATATTCAGCCACGGCTGCGTCCCTTCCTCGCACCGAGGTACTCCCCATGGCGCGCGCGCTCCGCATCTCCTTGATCTCGCTGATCGTCGCCCTTGCCGGCGTCGGGTCCGCGCTGGCCCAGTCCGGAACTGTTACCGGCAAGGTGACCAGCGCCGACGGGGGCGGTCCGATCGCCGGCGCAACCGTCAACCTCAACGCCAACGGGGTGCTCGCGGCGCAGGGCAAGACCCGGGCGGACGGATCCTTCCGGATCACCAGCGTGGCGCCGGGCTCCTACACCGTGCGGGTGCTCAGCGTGGGGTACGGGCCCCGGGAATTTCCCGGCACCGTGGTATCCGCCGGCGGCACCGCGACGGTGGACGCCGTGCTGAGCCAGCAGGCGATGCGGCTCGAGGACGTCTCGGTGACCACGGTGTCCAAGGTCGAAGAGAAGCAGACCGAGGCGCCGGCCGCGGTCTTTGCGATGTCGCGCCAGGAAATCGAGGAGCGTCCGGCGCTCACCGTAGCCGATCATCTCAAGAGCGTGCCGGGCGCTGACCTGGTGCAGGGGGGCCTGGTGCAGTCCAACGTGGTGGCCCGGGGGTTCAACAACATCTTTTCCGGGGCGCTGCTGACCCTGATCGACTATCGCTACGCCGCGGTGCCCTCGCTCCGCGTCAACGTGGCGACCTTCTTCCCCACCACCAACGAGGACATCGAGCGAATCGAGTTCGTGCTGGGACCGGGGGCGGCACTCTACGGCCCCAACTCGGCCAACGGGGTCCTGAACATCCTGACCCGCTCGCCCTTTACCTCCACCGGAACGACCCTGGCGCTCGAGGCCGGGGTGCGGGCCGGCTCCACCGAGCGGGTGTGCAGCGATGCCCGCTGCGCCGATCCCAGCTTCAGCTCGCTGGATGGAGCCCAGGGACTTTGGCGGGTGACCGGGCGGCACGCCATGCGGCTGGGATCCAAGGTCGCCTTCAAGGTCTCGGGGAACTATCTCAAGGGCACCGAATGGCAGGAGCGCGACCCGGCCGAGCCCGCCGATCTCCACACCCAGAAGCCGGCGCTCGGGATCCCGGCGGGGCAATGCAACAGCACCACCGGCTGCCGCGACTTCAACCTGGAGCAGTGGGGCGGGGAGGCCCGGCTGGACGTCCGGCCCGATCTGAATACGGAAGTCATCGGCACCTTCGGGCTGACCAACGCCAAGAGCCTGATCGAATACACCGGGATCGGCGCCGGGCAGGCCCGCGACTGGAAGTATTCCGCGGCCCAGCTCCGGTTCCGGCACAAGCGGTTCTTTGCCCAGGGCTTCGGGAATTTCAGCAACGCCGGCCGGACCTTTCTCCTCCGGGACGGCAATCCCATTCAGGACAGCTCCCGGGTGTGGTCGGGACAATTCCAGCACGGCTTCGATCTGTTTTCGGCGCGGGCCACGATTCTGTACGGCGCCGATTACATCTACACCGACGCCCGCACCGGCGGCACCATCAACGGCTCCAATGAGGCGGACGACGATATCAAGGAGCTGGGCGGGTACCTGCACAGCGTCATTCACCTGAGCCCGAAGCTCGACCTGGTGGGAGCGATCCGCCTGGACAAGCACAGCCGGCTCCAGTCCGCGGTCTGGTCGCCCCGGGCCGCGCTGGTCTTCCAGC
>DATFGC010000460.1:0-3428 GCA_035249765.1 Gemmatimonadales bacterium
CGCCCCGCTTCTGGTTTTCCGGTACCGGGCCGTTGAGCGGGTTGCCCAGGCTGTCCACCAGTCCCCGTCCTCCGACCTTCATTTCCTGCTGCAGAGCCCGGGCGAACTTCTGATCGTCCTCGCTCCAGGCGGGCAGTCCCACCATCCGGATGTTGGCCGCCATCGCCTCGGCCACCGGGCGGTTGAAATGCTGGGGCCACGCGCTGCCCAGCACCCGCACCGGCTCCAGGGTGGTGCCGCTCATCATGGCCGCGGCCTGGGCGATCGAATCGCCGATGGCCCAGAGCGCCTTGATGTTGGGATAGTCCAGCTCGCGGAAGTAGTACCAGACCGAGGCCACCTGCGGCACCACGTTGGGCTGGTCTCCGCCAACCGGAATGACGTAATGGGAGCGGTGGGGCAGCCGGAGATGCTCCCGGCGATAGTTCCATCCGATGTTCATGAGCTCGACCGCGTCGAGCGCGCTTCGTCCCCGCCACGGTGCGCCGGCCGCGTGGGCCGAGGTGCCCCGGAAGGTGTAGAGCACCGAGACCAGGCCGGTGCCGTCGGGAGACCCCCAGCCCACCCCGAAATTGCTGGAGACGTGGCTGAAGAAGCTCACGTCCACGTCGTTGAACAGGCCGGCGCGCACGAAGTAGGCCTTGGTGCCGATCTGCTCCTCCGCCACCCCGGGCCACAGCTTGATGGTCCCGGAGATCTTGTCGCGCTCCATGATCTTCTTGAGCGCCAGCGCGGCGGTGACGTTGACTGCCATCCCGCTGTTGTGGCCTTCCCCGTGCCCCGGCGCCCCCGGCACCAGCGCCGCCCGGCAGGCAACGCCCGGCTTCTGGGAAGCCTGGGGGATCCCGTCGATGTCGGTGCCCAGGGAAATCACCGGCTTGCCGGAACCCCAGGTGGCGACGAACGCGGTCGGAATGCCGGCGTAGCCTTCCTCGATCCTGAAGCCCTCCTTCCGGAGCAGGGCGATCAGGTACTTCGAGGTCTCGACCTCCTGGAATCCCAGCTCGCCGAAGGAAAAGATCTGATCCACCATCTCCTGGGTGAACTTGGCCCGCGTGTCGATATCGGAGATCAGCTCGCGCTTCAGGGCCTCGAGCCGGGGATCGGATGGCGTGGCCGCGGGGGTCGCCTGTGCGGCCAGAGGAGCGGCCAGGAGCGAGAGGACCGTAAATGAAAGTGACGAGCGCATGAATCCGTCCGGTTAGTGTTGCCTGTTGCCTGTTGCCTGTTGCCTGTTCTATTCCTTTCCTACTTCACCCCGAAATCCTTCATCCCGTCCAGCTTGCCGAGATCAATCTTGTCGAGGGCGGCCTTGAGCCCGTCGATCCCGACCTCGTTGCCTTCGAGCTCCACCATGAAGCGGCCGCCCACCAGAATGCTCAGCTCGGCGAAGTTGGTCTGGCGGTCGAACTTCTCGTACCCGCGATACCCCTTGATGGTGGTGGTCTTCTCGTATCCGGTTTCGTTCTCCCGATCCACGTCCATGGAGGCCCAGGCAAAGGCGGCCATCGCGGCCATCCCGGTCATGGCCCCCGCGTCGGAGATCTCGATCCGGATGCTGGCGTTGGAGCCCTGGGTTTCATAGCGGGCCTCAGCCCGGGACATGGTGAAGCCCATGGCGCTGTTCTTCTCGCCGTCGCTGCTGGTCCTCGGCATGCCGTTGATATCCTCGGGCAGCAGCTCCTTGAGAACCCGGAAGTCCACCGCGTCGGTCGCCTTGCCGGCGGTCAGGGCCCCGGCCACGGCCGCTGCTCCGGTTGCCCCGGCAGCTCCCGCCGCGGCGATCGCCTCTCCCATCTGTTTGGCGGCTGCCTCGGCGGCCTTCTGTTCGTCGCTCTTGCCGCAGGCAGCCGCCAGGAGGAGCATCACCGTCAGTCGAGCGCGCATGGGGCACCATACCGTGAGAGGTGAGCGGTGAGAAGTGAGCGGTGAGCGGGGAGCTACCCGCCCCTTTTCTTCACCAATGTCAGGATAGTATACACCGCGACCGGCTCATCGGTTTGGTTGGTCACTTCCACGTCCCAGGCCACCACCCCCTGCGGTATCCCGCCCGGCGGGGTCTCCTTGGCGATCTTCTGCTTCACGGTGAGCCGAACCCGGATGGTGTCCCCGGGATAGACCGGCTTCACGAAGCGGAGCGATTCGAGCCCGTAGTTCGCGAGCACCGGCCCCTCGCCCGGATCCACGAACAGCCCCGCCGCCGCCGAGACCACGAAATATCCGTGCGCCACCCTCCGCTCGAAGAGGGAGCGGGAAGCGGCGAGATCGTCGGTGTGGGCGTAGAAGTGATCGCCGGAGAGCCCGGCGAAGTTCACCACGTCGGCCTCGGTCACGGTGCGGCGGTGGGTGAACAATGTGTCACCCACGCTGAGCTCTTCAAAATGCTTGCGGAAGGGATGCACCGCGTCCGTGGGCGTGGCGGCGCCCTTCATCCAGATCCCGGTAATCCGGGAGAGCGTGGTCGGGTGCCCCTGGAGCGCGCAGCGCTGCATGTAGTGCAGTACCCCCCGGGTGCCGCCCATTTCCTCTCCGCCGCCGGCCCGGCCCGGCCCGCCGTGGATCAGTCCCGGCAGCGGTGAGCCGTGCCCGGTGGATTCCCTGGCCGCGTGCCGGTTCATGACCATCAGACGCCCGTGCCACGCGGCGGTGCCCAGCACGACTTCCCGGGCCACGGCGTCGTCCTGGGTGAAGAGCGAGCCCACCAGCGAGCCCCGCCCCCGTCGGGCCAGCTCGATCGCTTCGTCCACCGAGCCGTAGCCCATCACGGTGTTGACCGGGCCGAAGGCCTCGATCTCGTGGGGCTCGGAGCGTTCCAGCGGGCGGGGACAATGCAGCAGCACCGCGGGAAAGAAGGCGCCCTTGGTTTTGTCGGCGCCGGTGACATCGAACTGATCGGGATCGCCGTACACGACGTTGGCCCCCGCCTTGAGCGCGTCGAGACTCCTCCGCACGTCCTCGACCTGGCCCCGTGAGGCGAGCGGTCCCCAGCGCACCCCCTCCACCGCGGGGTTGCCCAGGGTGGATCCTTCGAGCCGCTTGGCGATGGCACGGATCGCGTCCTCGACCAGAATCGCGGGAACCAGGGTGCGGCGGATCGCGGTGCATTTCTGCCCCGCCTTCACCGTCATCTCCCGCGCCACTTCCTTGACGAAGAGGTCGAACTCCTCGGTGCCCGGGGCGGCCTCGGGACCCAGCATGGAAAAGTTGAGCGAGTCGGCTTCCATGTTGAAGCGCACCGACTCCGCGATGATGCGGGGATGGGTCTTGAGCTTGCGCCCGGTCGCGGCCGATCCGGTGAAGGTGACCACGTCCTGCGCGGTCAGGTGGTCGAGCAGGTCGCCCACGCCGCCCACGATGAGCTGCAGCGCACCCGGAGGAAGGATCTCCGAGGCCGCCACCTCCCGCACCATCGCTTCGGTCAGGTAGGA
>DATFGC010000461.1:0-14832 GCA_035249765.1 Gemmatimonadales bacterium
CTCCATGGCCCGGTCGTGGAGCGGGATGGGCGGATTGCCGGACCGGGCTGGGCGGGGGACGGCGGACATGGGTTTAAGGATAGGGCTCCGAAATGGAGTTGTCAAGTACTTTGTGTTGTAAAGGCAATGGGCATTAGGCACTAGGCAATGATGAGTCGTTGCTGCCCCATTGCCCATTGCCCATTCCCCATTGCCCAGGTCGTGCCTGCTGCCTGTTGCCTGTTGCCTCTTCCTGCCCATTGCCCATTGCCTATTCCCGATTAACACCCCGCCCCCTCCCCCGTCTCCCAGCCATGACCCGTCCATACCTCTTCGCCGCGGCCCTCCTCTCCGCCGCGCCCCTGTCCGCCCAGCCGGCCCTCTCCACCCCCCGGGACAGCGCCCTCCACGCGCTCAACCGCCTGGCCTATGGCGCGACGCCCGGCCTGGCCGACCGGATCGCCCGGGAGGGAGTGCTCCGGTGGATCGACCGCCAGCTCGCGGTCACCCAGGTCGACGACCCCGGACTCAAGGGTGTGCTGGCCCGGTTCGATCTCCTGAGCACCGGGCCCGACCAGCTGCTCCGGACCTATCAGGAGGTGCAGCGGGAGCGGCGCACCGACCGGCGGGCCGCGGCCGCCGACAGCGCCAGGGCCACGATGAGCCCCGAGGAGCGGGAGCGGCGGATGGCGCCCGAGGCGCGCGAGCTCCGGGGACTGCTTTCCCAGGCCCCCCAGCTGGTGGTGGTCCGGGCGGTCTCGTCCGAGCATCAGCTGGCGGAGGTCATGGCCGACTTCTGGAGTAACCACTTCAACATTTTCATGGGCAAGAACATCGCCCGGGTGTATCTGCCCTCGTACATCGAGGAGACCATTCGCCCCAGGATCTTCGGCCGCTTCGAGGAGCTGCTGGTGGCGACGGCGCGGAGTCCCGCGATGTTGGTCTACCTCGACAATGCCCAGAGCATCATGCCGGGGGCAGAGCCACCCCGGCCGGGCCGGCAGGTCGCGCGGCGGCGCGCGGCGATGCCGGGGGTTCAGCAGCGGCGGCCCACCGGGCTCAACGAGAACTACGCCCGGGAGCTGATGGAGCTGCATACCCTGGGGGTGGACGGGGGCTACACCCAGAAGGACGTCACCGAAGTGGCCCGGATCCTCACCGGCTGGAGCGTGGCCCGCCCGGCGCAGGGATCGGGTTTCGTCTTCAACGGATGGGCCCACGACCGGGGCGCCAAGACCGTGCTCGGGGTGGAGTTTCCCGCCGGGGGAGGCGAGGACGAGGGCCGCCGGCTGCTCCGGATGCTGGCGGCCCACCCCAGCACCGCTCACTACCTCAGCGGCAAGCTCTGCGCCCGCCTGGTGAGCGACACGCCGCCCGACGGCTGCGTGGACCTGGCGGTGGCCGCCTGGAAGCGAAGTGGCGGGGAGATCCGCGAAGTGCTTCGAGTGATTCTTCACTCCCCGGATTTCTGGGCCCCGGCCCATCGCGCCGCCAAGGTCAAGAGCCCGCTCGAGTTCGTGGTGAGCGCGGTGCGGGTGGTCGGCGGGGTGCCGGACTCCACCCCCCGCCTCGCCGGAGCGGTGGGACGGCTGGGCCAGCCGATCTATCAGCACGTGGCGCCCAACGGGTATCCGGAGCACGAGGAGGACTGGGTCAACAGCGGCGCGCTGCTCAATCGCATGAATGTCGCCATGATGCTGGCGGCCAACCGGCTGCCCGGAGTACGCGTCGATCTCGACCGGATCCTGCCGGTCACCTCCGATCACGCGGCACTGGTGACGGCGGTGGACCGCCTGGTGACCGGCGGCATGATGTCGCCGCGGACCCGGCGGGTCATCCAGGAGCAGCTGGCCGGGGTGACCAGTCCGGTGCAGGCCCGGACCTTCGCCCTGGGGCTCGCGATCGGCGGGCCGGAGTTCCAAAGACAGTGAACGGTCAACGGTCAACGGTCAACGGGACGAGCATCCAGCAACCAGCATCCAGCATCGGGGCCGTATGACAATCTCCCGCAGAGTCTTCGTCCGCGCCGGCGCGCTGGGGCTGGTCAGCTTCGGCTTCGACCCGCTCTTTCTTTCGCGTGCCGTATACGCCACCAGCCGTCCAGCCGTCCAGTCGTCCAGTCGTCGTACTCTCGTGTGCCTGTTCCAGCGCGGCGCGGTGGACGGCCTCAGCATGCTGGTGCCCCACGGCGAAGAGCAGTACTACCGGGATCGGCCCAGGATCGCGATTCCCCGGGGCGCGGTGGTGGACCTCGATGGCCATTTCGGTCTCCATCCCCGGCTCGCGCCGCTCAAGCCGTTCTGGGATGCCGGGAGCCTCGCGGTTGTCCCCGCCGTGGGCTCGCCCGACGGAACCCGGTCCCACTTCGATGCCCAGGATTACATGGAGTCGGGAACACCCGGAGTGAAATCCACCACCGACGGCTGGGCCAACCGCTACTGCCAGAACGCGCGGGAGCACACCGACACCCCGTTCCGCGCGGTGGCCTTCGGGCCCCAGCTTCCCCGGATCATGGCGGGGACGGCGCCGGCGCTCGCGATCGACGACCTGCGCAGCTTCGGAGTGGGGGGGCGCGCCGCGGCCGGAGACCGGCTGACCCGGGCCTTCGAAGCGCTCTATGAAGGCTCCGCGACCGGCCTGCTGGCGAGCTCCGCCGAGGAGAGCTTTGAGGCGATCCGGATGCTCAAGACCGCCAATCCCGAGGCCCGGAGCCCGGAGCACGGGGCCGAGTATCCCCGGGGCCGGCTGGGCGACAGCCTGCGCCAGATCGCCCAGCTCATCAAGGCGGGACTGGGACTGGAGATCGCTTTCGCCGACATGGGCGGCTGGGATACCCACGTGAACCAAGGCAACGATCAGGGCCAGCTCGCCCTCCGGCTCACCGAGCTGGGGCAGGCGCTGGCGGCGTTCGCCACCGACCTGGGCGAGCGGATGCGGGACGTCTGCGTGCTCACCATGTCGGAGTTCGGCCGCACCGTGCGGGAGAACGGCACCGGCGGCACCGACCACGGCCATGGCACCGCGATGCTGGTGCTGGGCGGGACGGTCGCGGGCAGGCAGGTGGCGGGAAAGTGGCCCGGCCTGGCCCCGGAAGCGCGCTATGAAGGACGGGACGTCGCGGTTACCACCGATTTCCGGGACCTGTTTGCCGAGATCCTGACCCGGCACCTGGGTGCGCGGGATCTGAGTGCGGTGTTTCCCGGACACGGGCCGGCGGCGGCGGTTGGAGTGATTCGGACCTGAACTGCGTGAACGGTCAACGGTGAACGGTCAACGGGACCTGCCCCGAAAGCCGAGACAGTAACCCGGGCGCAGAGTGGGAGTCCCACTCGAGCCCGGGGGAGAGACATTCAAGACGCTAAAGGGGGCCGGGTCTCGGGTTGAGATCGGCCCTCCTTCGTTTCACTCAGGACGACGCTTCGGTCGCTCTGCTCCTCAGGGTGACTACCCCCGCGTCTTTCGCGCCCTCCGCGTCTTTCGCGTCCTCTACGGAGGAGTAATCCGCTCCCCCGACTTGATCCCCTTCACCAGCGTCACCAGTACCGCCCCCCCGCTGTGCCCGATCCCGAACTCGTTCTCGGCCTTGCTGGGGTCCATATAGCGGACTTCGAACACGTCGGTGGCCATGATCTGCCTGAGCATGCTGAGATCGCCCATCTTGTTTCCGTTCACGTAGAGCGCGGTCGGGGCGGCGCGGCCACCGCCCATGCTGCGCACTCCGCGGGGCGGCGCCACGAAGTGGGGCCGGAGCCCCCGGATAACCACCAGAAGATCTCGCTCCTTCTGGCTGGAGTTGAGGATCTCCTCGCGGGTGATCTTGTCCCGATCCCGCTTCTGGGCCGCCGCATGGGTGGGTGCCAGAGCAAATCCTGCACTTGCGAGCGCGAGCGCCGCGACTGCCAACCGGGTCTTCATGTTCCGCCGAGCCTGATGGGGTACTCCCGTAAGATGCCGGTCTCCCCGGGAGGGTTGCCGGGCCACCGGGTCGTTACGGCTTGATGCCTTTGACCAGGGTGACCACCACGGCGCCGCCTGATGCGTCGGCCCCGAACTCGTCCTGAGCCCGGGCCGGCTCGAGGTAGCGCACTTCGAACACGTCGGCCGCCAGGATGTTCTTGAGCAGATTCAGCTCGCCCAGCTTGTTCCCGTTCAGGTAGACGATCGGCTCAAGCGCCTTGCTGCTGCCAACCTGCATCCCGGTCGGGCCCCCGCGCTCCACATCCATGGTCCGCTGCCCCCGCGGCTTGTTCAGAAAATGGGACCGGAGGCTCCGGATGGCCTGGTAGAGATCGCCGTCCTTCTGGGCGGAGTTAATGATCTCCTCCCGGGTGATCAGGTTCCGGTCCTTCTTCTGCGCCTCTGCCGCGACAGGCGCCAAGGTCACCGCCGCCGCCATCACCAGCACCAGAGCCTTCAGAATCCGCATGAGATCTCTCCGGTTCGTTCTGACCACTGACACTGACCACTGACCACTGATCACTCAATCCTAACAGGAACGGGCCGCCAGGCTATCCGCCCGGCGACCCGTGCCAAGACCCCGCGCGGGGCGGGCTGCTACAGACCGGGCGCTCTGGGCGGCCGGCGGTCCCACACGAAGATGATCCCCGGGGTGGTGAAGTTGGCCGCCTTGCTGCCCGCGACCGACCGGGGGAAGACGAACCCGCTCACCGCCGACCCTTCGATCGTGGTGCCCGGCTGGGCCTCGAGATCGACGGTGGCGGCCACCCCCGCCAGCGCGGTGGCGTCGGCAAACAGGTTCGTGGCACTTCCGGCTGCCCGAACGTTGTAGCGGATCGAGCCGGGAGCGGTGGAGACGTAGGCTGAGGCGCTCAGCTCCGGCACCGCGGCCCAGCTCGGCGCGGTCGGCGGGGTCCCGCCGGTGACGTAGAATCTCCCGTCGATGGGGCCCAATCCGGCGCCGGCGTTCACCAGCCGGAGCGCCACCTGGGCGCCGGGATCGGCCGGGTTGTCGTCAATGATGTCGAGCCTCATCCCGGGGGTGGACCCAGGCCGGGCAAAACCCCAGAGGATGAAGGTGTAGCGGTGTCCCGCTTCCAGGGTGACCGTGGTGTCCTTGACGACGGTGGAGGCCATGGCCTGTTGCTGCTCCGCCGGAAGCGCCAGGTCGGGACTCAGGAAGATCCGGAAATGCCGCGAGCCGGCCCGGGCGTTCTTGTAGAACAGCAGGGTGGTCCCCCGGAAGCCGACATTGTAGAAGGTGCTGTTCTCCACGATGTCCACCGGTCGGAAATCCATGGAGCCGGTATCGGGCACCGCATGGATGAAGCGCACTCCGGCGGTCGGGATGTCCTCGGTGATGACGACCTCCTCCGGCCTGCATCCGTTCAGGACGCCGGCAGCGAGGCACAGGACTGAGAATTTGAGAATGCGTCGCATTACGGACTCCATGGGAGGTTGGGAGGTCGGAGCCGCCGTCACGGCCGACCGAGGCGTACATCCGCAGTATCACCCGGGGGAGGATCGCCTCCCCGATCACCGGATCCAAACAGCGAGCGGGTCGCCAGAATGGCGGCAAATCCGCCGATGCCCGCGACCCCAAAACCAATCGAGCGTCCCAGCGAAAAACGGCGGGTGTAGGTGTTGCCGACAAAGTCGGGCCTGACCCGCACCTGCTCACCGGTCCACACCTGCTCTCCGCCCTGCAGCAACCGAATATTCGAAATGGCCAGGAGATAACCCGCGCTGTCCCTCTCGATCAGCCGTCCTTCCACCTGGGCGACCTCGGGACCCAGCGCTCCGCCCAGGCCCACCCGGCCGGCGTCATTGATGTCTAGCGCGACCTTGGTGCCGATCTCGGGCGCCGTACCCCGGGCGGACTGGAGCGAATAACAGCCCGCCAGGAGTACGCACGCCGCTGCAAGACCAGATACCCGGGCCGCCAAGGCCATTTCCCTTACCAGCCGTAGGTGCCTTTGGGGGCCGAGCCGGTATTTCCCGTCGTGCCACCCGTGCTGTAGATCTGGGCCCCGGTCCGGCCGCGCGCCTGGAGGTCCTCGTAGGGAGCCGCCCAGTGAACTCCGGTCCCCTCGGCGAGGTCACCCCAGCCCCGGCTGTCGAGGTACCACGCCATGTAGTGGGTGTAGGCGGTTTCGATCCGCTTCTCCCACTTGAGGGCCTCGAACATGTTGCCGCAGGCGACCGTACCGCCTCCGGTGATACCCGCGTTCGAGGGCACCTTGGGAACGCAATCGGCGCCACCGGGAACCGGCGAGGTGGCATCGAACGCGGTAATGGCCGGCAGACCCCCATTGGCCACCCGGGTCTTGTTGATCAGGGCAGCGGCGGCGGCGAAGTTCCCCTTGCGGAGCTGGCCCTCGGCCTCGAGCAGGTCGATCTCGGCCTTGGTGAAGAACGGGAACGGTCCGTTGCGGGCGGTGCCGGCACCCGAGGTCCGCCAGCTGTAGAACCGGACGAAGTCGTAGTTGGAGTAACCCCACGACTCGCCCGAGAAGGTATCGTTGCCGCCGGGCCGGTTCACGAAGTAGCGCTTGCAGATCAGCGATGGGCCGGTGCAAGAGGTGATGGCGAAGTCAGCCTGCTGGGCGGCCCGGGTGGCTCCCTGGGGGAAGCGGAGGTCGGGCGTGGTCATGAAGAACGGAGCCGCCGCGCCCCGCTGGGCCAAGGGCAGCGCGGTCCAGGCGGCGTAGGCGCCCGAATTGTCGGCCATGCCGATCACGAACGGCGTCATCTGATGCCAGGTCGTGAAGGTGTGCCACTGGGACACCCAGCTATTGAAGGGCCCCAGGGTGGTGTTGGTGATGTTGTCGTGATCGGCAGTGATGCCGTTCTGGGCGTCGGCGATGACTGCGTCCCAGTCCACCGCGGCCCGCTCGGCCGGGTTCCGGGCGACGGTCGCCCGGAGGCGGGCCTTGTAGCTGCGGGCCAGCCGGACGAAGTTGGCCGCCGTCATGGAAGTACTGCTCGGCAGCCAGGTGGCCGGCAGCGGGAAGCCATTGGCTCCGGCCGGCGGATTGCTCGCGATATCAATGGCCCGTTGCAGGCCATCGAGCGCCGCGGTCATTACCTCCTGATAGCCCACCAGCTCGCCGGCATCCTCCCCCTCCATTTCGGGGGTCACGATCGCGGCGGAGTCGTAGGTCAGGGCGAGGTAGCCCAGGGAGAGGCCCCGCACGAATTCGGCAAAGGCCCGGGCCCGGGCGTCCTGCGCGGGCGTGCCCATGGTGAAGGTGGGATCGTCCAGCTTGGCCAGCACGTTGGAGGTGATCCGGTTGACCTCACCCTCGATGTAGTAGACCGCGCGCTGCTCCCCGGCGCACCCGTTGCCGACCTGGTTGTCGTTGCTGGCCCGGGGAATGCCGACCCGCTGGCCCATGCAGTTGTTTGAGAGGCTGGAGAAGTCCTCGAACGACTGCACGTTGGCCATGCCCCAGACATTGCCCAGGCGACCATACATGGCGGTATGCCACCGCAGGTACTGGGTCCCCAGCAGGTTCTCGACGTCGGCGGGGGTGCTGAGCACCCGCTCCGTCTCGGGATTGTTGGGGTTCTGGACCGCGAGCTCGCAGCCGACCAGGCCGACCGCCAGAGCGAGCACGCCGCCTCGAATCACGAATCGCATCATGTCGGCCGGCTCCTAGAAGCGCGTGGAGAGTGAGAACGTAAACGTCCGGAGCGTCGGGAATCCGAAGGCATCGGTCTGGTTGATCAGCCCCGAGCCGGTCTGCCCGGTGCCGGCGCCTACTTCCGGATCCAGCCCGGTGTAGTTGGTGAAGGTCAGCAGGTTGCGGCCAATGACCCCGACCGTCCAGTCGCCCACCCCGGCCACCTGTCCCACCTTATAAGTCAGGCTGACTTCGCGAAGCTTGGCATACGAGCCGGTTTCGACCACATAGTTGTTGGGACCCAGCAGGTCGTAGAACCCGCCGCTGCCGGTGCTCTCCGGACCGCCGGCCCGCCAGGAGTATCCGACCGGCTTGGCGGTCTCGACCGTCTGATTGGCCTGGTCGAAATAGGCGGAGCTGATGTCCAGCAGGCCCCAGCCCTCGCCCTGGTTGTTGATCTCGTGGCCGATCGTCGCATCCAGCAGGGTGTACAAGGTCAGCCGCTTGTACTGGATATCGTTGGTGAAGGTGAACCGGAAATCGGGGAACACGTTTCCGATGATCTGGTTCCTGCCGCTCCCCTCGCCCGGCTCGCCCCGAAGGGGACGGTCAATGATCGGATGACCCCAGCTCAGGGCGTAGTTCCAGGGCGACTGGCTGGCCGGCAGAATCGTGGTCCACAGGTTCTTGGTGATCCCGTCGCGGGTGGTGTTGCCGGCGCCGACCCACACCAGCCAGCCCTTGTCGTCGACCTGGAACGACTTCCCCTCGCCGCAGTCGGGCTGCACCGAGCTGGGGAGGTCGGCGCAAGTCTTGTAGAACCTCCGGCCGTAGATATTGCCGTAGCGGTTCTTTGCGAACCCGTTCTCCTTGGTCTTGTCGGCGGTCATCAGGAAGAAGCTGCCGGTGCCCTGCCCGGTGCCGCCGGCATAGATGAAGTCGGGCACGAACAGCTCGCTGATGTAGGTGCGGGTCTTGTCCCAGGTGCCCCGCATGTTCCAGTAGAAGTTGCGGGTGTTGAGCACCGGGAGGTTGAGCGCGACCTCGAAGGTCTTGTTGGTCAGGGTGCCGGCGTTCTGCCACTGGGTCGAGAAGCCCAGCGAGGCCGGGGTGCTGACCGGCAGGATCTGATCCTTGGTCACGCCGTGGGCATAGGTGAATTCCACCCCCAGCCGGCGGAACAGGGTGAAGTCGGTACCCAGCTCGGTTTCGGTGGTGGTTTCCGGACGCAGGTTCCGGTTGCCGGCCTGGCCCAGGGTGATGCCGGTGGCGCTCACCTGGTAGGTCTCGTACTGCGCCGTAAACGGCGGGGTGGAGCCGGCGGTGCCGCGGGAGGCGCGGAACCGGAGCTCATCCAGCAGTCCGCCGCCCTTCCAGAACGGCTCGTTGGCCACCTGCCAGACGGCCGAGATCCGGCCAAACGGCGCCCAGCGGTGTCCGGCGCCGAACAGCGAGCTGCCGTCATAGCGGAAGGAGCCCTCCAGCACGTAGCGGTCCTTGTAGTCCAGGCTCGCTCCGGTGAAGAGGCCGACGTTCTTGACGGTGGCCGACGAGGAGTTGGTGAAGAAGTTGGTGCTCAGGTTGTCGGTCTGGAACACGTCCTTGACCCGGTAGATCTGCCCGCCGTGGCCGCTGGACATGGTGGTGTTCTCGTCGTACACGCCCCGGACGCTGAACTTGCCGTTGAGGTCGGTGCCCAGCTTGTGGCGGAAGGTGGCGGTCAGCGCCCCGTTGATCGATTCGTCGTCGAGATTGCCGATGCTCTGATTGCCGTTGTTGGTGCCGGTTGTAAGCGAGAAGGTCCGGAAGCCTTTGGTCACGATGGCGTTGTCGATCCGGCTCCGGTTGTCGTAGGCGAAGGTGCCCTCGAAGGTGACCCAGTCGGCCGGGAAGTACTTGGCGGTGATGCTGCCCAGGAACCGGTTGGCGGTCCGGTCATTGAAACGGTTCTCCGACGCGTACAGGAAGGCGGTGCCGCCGTTGCCGGTGGGACGGAACCCGGTGCCGCCGGAGCGGAGCAGATAGCGGCCCAGGGTGTCGCGGGCGGTGTAATCGAACCCCGGCAGGCCGCCCCGCAGGAGCGCGCCGAAGACGTTGATATCCCGGAGGTCGGTGGTGGAATTGTCGTAGAGGGTGCTGACCGAGACCTTGAGATCGGCCCGGGCATTGTAGTCCAGGTTGACCCGCGCCCGGCGCGACTGGGCGCCGTTCAGACCTACCAGGGCCCCCGATTCATCGGTATACGACCCGCTGACATAGAAGCCCACGCTCCCGATCTTGCCGGTTGCGTCCACCGCGGTCAGGATCTGGGGACTCCGGGTGGTGAGCTGGGCCAGCGAATTATAGTACTGGCCGGGCCAGATCTGGGCCTGAAAGACGTTGCGCAGATCGGCGGGGCCGGGGGAGGCGTACAGGATGGTCTGCGGGGTGCGGGTCGTGTCGGCGTTGACGCCGTTGATCCGCTGCATTTCGGTCATGAAATCAAGGGTGCGGGAGCAGGGCGCCCTGCCGGCGAGCTGGACGCAGAACCGCTTGCCGGTTTCGTCGAGCTGGAGCGGGTGATTCGCGGGCTGCCCGTAGTTGGTGCTGTTCAGGTCGGCGAACCCGTACTCGGTCCGGACGTTGAACTTGACCCCGTCCTGCCCGGTGCCGCCCCGCTTGGTCCGGATGGTGATGACCCCGTTGGCCGCCCGGGTGCCGTAGAGCGAGGCGCCCGCCGCGCCCTTCACCACCTCGATCGACTCGATGTCCAGGCCGCCCAGCTCCCGGAGGCTGCCCACGTTCATGATCGCGTCGTCCACGATAATCAGGGGGCCCTGCCCCCGGCCGGCCGCGTTGATCGAGGTGGGCCCGCGGAGCTGGATTTCCGGGGTGCTCCCCGGGAACCCGCTGGTCATCGCCACCCGCACCCCGGCGACCTTGCCGGCCAGCAGGGTGAGCGGGTCCTTCGAAACGACCGGGAGATCCTCGGCGGTGAGCCGGCCGACGGCGAAGGGCACCTTCTGCCGCTCGACGCCCTCCAGCACCCCGGTCACGATGATCTCTTCCAGCTTGTTGATGTCGGTGGCCAGCGGGAAGTCGATGGTCCGCTCGCCGGCCGTCAGGGCGGTGATGGCCCGGGAGTAGGACTTGTACCCGATGGACCGGACGGTCAGGGTGGCGGACTGCCCGTTGACCCGGGCGGCCGGCACAGTGAGCACGTAGTTGCCCTGGGCGTTGGTGAGCACGGTGAGACCCAGCTCACCGATTCCCACCGCGGCGCCCACCAGCGGCTGTCCACTCTTCTCTGAGGTGACCTTGCCCCGGAAGGTCGCGCTCTGCGCCAGGGCGGGCGCAGTCAACGCCGCGCTCAACCCCAGCGCGGCCAGCCCGGTAAGAACCGTGCGTCGGAACGAGAAGCCGATCATACTCGGATTCCTCGATGAGGAGTGGGACAAACGCCTTGCCGCCGGAAAGGCCTTCCGGTGCGGCACGCGGCTACTTCTAAATGTGAGGTTCGGATCCAGCAGTTGCGCGAGTCGTGCCATATGGTCAGGCTTGGTATCTGCTTATCGGGCAATGTGTTCCGCCGCGCGGAACGCCAAGGCTGTGTCAGTTTGTTACTCGCTTCCCGATCATGTGAAACGAAACGACACGAGAGGGGGTCGAGCCCTCGCGGTCGGGTTGGGTGTCCTTCAATTGGGTCAGGTTCAGCAACCAGTATAACATTCAAATCAGAAGGCCGCGAGACCCCAAAACCGTTTTGGTTGCCAACTCCGGGTCCCCGGCTTTCTTTCCTGCCATGACTGCTCCAACGGCGGCGGTACCCCAGCCCCGCCCCGCCGCGATCCTCTCTCCGATCATCGATCTCCTCTGCGTCGGCGGCCTGTCCGTCGTCGTGCTGGTGCCCCTGCTCCTGTTCGGCGGCGACGAGCTGGGCTTCGTGGGGATCGGCGCGGTAGTCTGGGCCCAACTGCTGGTCAACATGTCCCACTTCATGGCCTCCTACCGGATCGTCTACCGCGACCGGGAGATGATCCGGCGGCACAAATGGGCTGCGATCTGGGTCCCCCTCATCCTGACCGGCTTCGCCGGGCTGGCGCTGGTGGAGGCGCGGGAGTCGGAGCAGCCGATCCTCCTGCTGCTCTTTTTCGTGGTCTCGAGCGGCTACCTGGCCTGGCACTACACCGGCCAGGTGTGGGGGATGATGGCGTCGTTCGCCTGGCTCGCCGGAACGGGATTCGACGCCCTGGAGCGGAAGCTGATCCGGGGGAGCCTCCGGATCCTGCTGGTCTGGCACGTGACCTGGTTCCTCAACTTCTGGCTCAGCCGGACCGCCTCGCCGCTGGGCGAGCCGGTCGCCCTGCTCTACCAGGCTGCGACCGCGGCCTCGGCCCTGGCCTTTGTCCTGGGTACCCTGGGTCTGCTGCGGATGACCCGGCGAACCGGAAAGCTTCCGCCACTCCGCACCGTGGTGCCCTGGCTCGCCATCTTCGTCTGGTACGCCGCGATCCTGCGCTGGGGACTCACCGGCCTCTTCCTGGTCCAGCTGGCCCACGCGATCCAGTACCTGGGCTTCCCCGCCCGGGTCGAGCTCAACCGGGTCACCGCCGCGGCCGCGGGCCGGGCCGCGGGTCGAATGGCGATCTACGCCATCGGGCTCCTGCTCGCCGCTTTCCTGGTCACCCTCGTGGTGCCCGGTCCCCCGATGAGCATCCTGGCCAGCTCACTGGGGGTCGAGCCGGGCCGGGTGGCGCCGATTCTGATTTTTTACTTCATCAACATCCATCACTACTTCACCGATGGAGTGATCTGGAAGATCAGTAATCCGGAGGTGAGGCGAGAGCTCTTTGCCCATGTTGAGGCGGAAAGGCGCAAAGGCGCAACGGCGCAAGCAGAGGAGGCAAGGAGGCAAGGAGGCAAGGAGGCACGGAGGCAAAGCCGCGACGGAAAGACGCAAAGACGCAAAGACGCAAAGAGGAAATAGCCTGCCGTTCTACCGTTTACCGCCCAACAACCATACCGTCCTACGACCTGCCGTCCTAATTCCGCCTGGTCCAGAGTACCAGCACCCCGCAGCCCGCGCCGGCTCCGCCGAATTCAACGGGAACTTCGGCCGCACTGCGATAGAGCTCCACCGCTTCCATGCTCGCCACGTCGAACATCTTGAGATCGGGAGGCGATCGTCCGGCAGACGTGCCGCCCAGGCCGGGAGCGACCGAAGAGTAGAGCGTCACCCCGTCCAGAACGACACCCATGTAACAGGGTTCTCCCATCGGGCCAGACCGCCGCTGGCTGACCGCGACGATCCAGCCTTTCTCCCCCGGCAGCCGGCTGAATCCGATGCCCTGCATGCGGCCCAGCATATCCACCAGAGGAAAATGCTCATTCCGTCGCAGCGTGGTGGAGTCGAGAAACTTCCCGAACCCCAGCCTGCGCCGTTCTTCGAAGGCCTCGAGCCCGAGTCCCCGGGGCGCGTCGGGCCTGGCCGTGACCACGATCGAGTCGAGGCGCACCGTCATGCGAACCATCATCGGGTTGACCCAGACCGTGTCGGCATCCCCGAGGACTACCCACTCCTGCGAGGGCCGATAGCCCACCGAGCGGAACAGCACCATCCGCCGTCCTGCCGGGAGCAGGCTGAGCACGTAGCGGCCCGACTTGTCGGTGGTAGCGCGCTGCACCGAACCGGCAACCACGACTTCGACCCCTGGGAGCGGGCGGCCGGTGGAATCCTCCCGGACCCGCCCGGCCAGCACCGACTGGGCGCCGAGCGGGATGGCTAGGAGGTGCAGAGTCACTCCGAGCGTAGCCGCCGCCCTGAACGCAGCGGTCCTGAGCGCAGCGGTCCTGAGCGCAGCGAAGGAGAGGAGGCGGAACGCCGGCATTGGCCGCTTCCCCTTCGCGATGCTCAGGGTCAGCGTGACACTCCGCTGCCGGATCATGGCTTCCCCGCCACCGCGGCGCCCGGCAGCGCCGGAGCCGGGCTGCCTCCCGGGCGCAGCTCGACCCACCTGAATTCACCCCACTCGAGCTGGAGCACCTTTTCATCCAGCGGCCTGATCCGGTCGAACAGCCAGAACCGCAGCGACTGATCCGGGGGCAGCTCGCAGAGGGCGTACAGTCCATCGGCTCGGACCTCGCGGCGTTCCTCCTTGACACCTCCTCCGGAAGTATTCCAGCGAACCCGCACTCCGTGACCCGCCGCCGGCTTCCCCTCCGATCCCCACGCCATGCCCACCACGCCGGCCCGGCCCCTGGCCGGAGTCCCGCAGAGCGCGCGCACGAAGCTGGCCAGCGACGAGACCGTGAAATCCACCCGGGTCGTGTCCCCCAGCGAGAGCAGCGCGGGACGGGTGGTCCCCTGCTGCAGCAGGTTGCTCCGGGGATGGGCCACCGTCACCACCTGGTCCCCCGACGCGGGGACCGCCAGCCGGAAGCGTCCCTCCCCGTCGGTCAGCACCGAATCCGGATACCCCTGCACCTTCACCACCGCGCCGCCCAGGCCTTCCGCGTTCACACTGTCGTAGACCAGTCCCACCAGCAGGGCGCGGTCCACCCGGCCCAGCGAGTCGGAGGCAATCTCGGCCCGTCCTCCCAGATCGGTGTAGCCGATCAGCCGGGCAAACGTCCGCCCGACGTTTCTCCGCTGCGGAATCGTGGACTCGGTAAGGGTCGGGGTGCGCACGTGCCAGTAGCTGACGATCCAGGTGCCGGCGGGAAGCCGGCGAAACTCCACCCGGCCCCCCAGGTCGGCGCGGGCCAGAATCCCGGGAAGCCCGGTGTAGACGTAGTCGAGATGGCGGAGCTCGCTGCTGGCGCGATCGACCCAGAGGGTGCCCTTCACGTCGGCGACCTTGCGGCCGGCGGTGGGCTCGAAGGCAAGGCCGAGCAGGCCCTCTTTGCCCTGGATCGCGCGGAAGCAATGGGTTCCGACGAATTCGTCGGAAAGCAGCAGGGCCGCGTCGGGCGCGGCGTAGGTCACGCTGTCGTGCGACTCCTGCTGGACGAAGCCGATTTCGGCGAGCGCGCCCGGAGGCAGCGAGGTGAACGGCTGCCCCCGCATCAGAGTGGAGGCTGCCACCCACTCCCGGAGCGGCCGGCCCCGCTGATCCACCTCCCGGATGAAGCCCCGGACGTGGAGCCGGACCGCGCCCTGGCGCTGGGTGACCAGGTTCGCGGTGAGCGCCTTGCCGATTTCGTCCCACAGCGCCGCGGCCAGGGGACCGCCCTGCCCCTCCCGGTCGCAGCGGCTCCGGCCCCGCACCTCGAGCGCGGGGAGCTCGACCCG
>DATFGC010000462.1:0-8752 GCA_035249765.1 Gemmatimonadales bacterium
CACCACGCCCGCAAACGGATCGTGGGTCCATGCCGCGCTGCCCAGGGGAACGGTGTCCAGGTGACCGGTGAAGCCGATGGGCCGGCCCTCGCTGCCTTCGAGCCTGGCGAGCAGGGTGGTTCGGCCGGGAGAAAACTCGAAGTACCGGGTTTGGTATCCGGCCGCCGACAGAAGCCCCCCGAGCAACTGCGCCGGTTCCGCTTCGCGGCCGGGAGGATTGATGGTGTCGAAGGCGAGGAGCCGGCGCGCCAGCTCGAGCGCGGAGAGCTCCTGGCCCTCGTGGGTCACCGGATCTGGAAGGTCATGGTGGCCCAGTTGGAGACGTAGTCGGTCTCCCCGGCCACCTGCTTCACGATGGAGATGAACTTGACGTAGTAGAGGCCCCGCCGCGCGATGCTGATGGTGACCTCGCCCCCCGGGCCGGTCCGGAGCTGCTGCACCGGAAGCCGAGCCCCGCCCGGGGTGCGGCCACCGGCCTGGAGCGCCAGCCCTTCGACGCCGACGCCGCGGACCAGAGCTCGAACGCCCAGAGTCCCCCCCGGCTTCTGGAGGTAGGGATTCTCCAGCGGAATGATCTCCGCCGGGTACCCCAGCACCGCGGCGTACCCGTCGCCCCGTTCGTTGCCGACCTGGACGATGGCCTTCACATGCTTGGAGTAGCGCTCGCTCGCCGAGTCGCCGCTGATGCCGGCCTCCCGGCGGGCCGCGACCACGTCGGTGAGCCCCTCTTCCTCGAGGTAGGCGGTGAATTCCTGGCCGCTGATCTTGAGCCGGTTGGGAAGGGTCGAAACACCCAGCACCGAGGTGCCGGCGCCGCCGGTGGTGATTCGGAGGAAGGTGCTGTCGCCCCGCGCGGTGACCCGGGTGGTGTCGAAGCGGGCCCGGCCCTCCGGCGTGATCAGGCTGATGTCGGCGATCCGGTTCCGGTCGATCGAGTTCTCGCTGGTGGTGAAGGTGCCGTTGAGCAGCGGCACCACGACCGCGGCATTCTCCGGCAGGAACCAGGACCGGAGCTTGAGGAACATGTCATGGGCAGCCAGCGCGGTGGCGCCGCCCAGGCAGAGAGTACCCAGCACCAGGATCGATTTGCGCATGAGGCCTCCAGGAAGCCGCCGCTGCAATCTACCGAAGAATCGCAGCCGGAGGATGGGTCAATCGCAGCAGGCCGGGGGCGACCGCGGCCAGCAGCGCGAGCAGCAGGGGAATGGCGGCGGTCCGGAGCAGGAGCCCCGGATCCGCCCCGGCGATTCCCGGCATCGAGCGGGCCAGCGCGGGCGCGACCACCACGGCGTAGAAAAAGAATCCCAGCGCGCCGCCCATCATCCAGACCGCCGCGGTCCGGACCAGAACGAACCCCGCCATTCGCCGCCGGCTGGCACCCACCCCGCGACGGAGGGCAAGCTCCCAGGCGATGGAATCCGCCCAGACCCGGGCAGTCGCGATCGTGCCCAGCAGGGCCATGGCCAGCACCAGGATCGCGGAAATGGCGAGTGCGCCGCCGATCCACCGGGTGGCCCGACGCTGGGAGTCGCGGTGGCCTGCCACGCTCCCCAGGCTGGTCAGCCGGGCCTGCAGTGCGAGGCTCTGGACTGCCGAGACCATGTCCGCACCGCGGCCGCTGATGATCAGCTCGGCCCTGGCCGGGGGATGCTGCAGCAGACTCAGGTAGACCGTTTCGCGAGGCTGATCGGCGCCGCCAATCAGTCGGGAGCGCTGGTCTTCGACCACGCCGATTACGGTGTAGGGAGTCTTGGGCCAGCCCGGCCCCAGGAAAATGGCGCGGCCCAGGGCCTCACCGCGCTCGAAATACCGCAGGGCGAGATGGCGATTGACCACCGCCACTCGAGGCGCTCCGGTGCTGTCGGCGGGCTCGAATCCCCGGCCCGAGGTGATCCGAATGCCCTGGGCGCGGAACGTATCCGAGCTCACCGCATGGGCCAGGGCCGTGAAGTTGGGCCAGCGAATCTGGATCAGCCCGAAGAAGCAGCGGCCGCACTCGGTGGTAACCTGATCGATGGTGCCGAGGCCGAGGACGGCGCCGGCACTGGTCAGGCTGACCGCCTCGGTGCCGGGCAGGGCGGCCACGGCGTCGAGCAGGGAGGCGTAGCGCTCCGCCCGCTCGGGCGCGTCGCTGGTACCGGAGTCCACCTGGAACATCCGGGCGGATTCGAGCGGCAAGGCGGCAGCCGGCTCCTCGCCGGGCGGGCCGCCCAGCAGCGATGCCGCTCCCATCAGGAGGGCGACACTCACCGCCACCTGGTAGGCCGGGATCTTGAGACTCACCTCCTGGTCCGGCGGATCGATCAGGTCCCTCGGGGACACCATCCGGAGCGAGGCCAGGCCGGCCAGCGCGATGACGCCGCCCAGGGCCAGCAGCATTGCCGGATCGATCGTGAGCATCGCGGCGGACGGCCCCGGCCAGGCGCGGCGGGCGACAACGATGAGCCCGGCTCCCAGCATCAACCCGGGCACCAGCGCGATCATCGTGAGCCCGGCGGTCTCGACCCCGAGCGACAGAAAGGTCTGCCGGAGTGAGGCGCCCACGGCGCGGTGCACTCCGGCATCGCGGGCGCGTTCGCGCGCCGAGGCGGCAAACGAGGAGAAGATCGACACGGCCGCCACCCCGAATCCGATCCAGGCCAGCCCCGCAAGGAGCGAGAGCAGTCCGCTCAGAGACCGGCGTTGGGTTTCAGCCGGAGGGCTGGCCGCATCGGTCCACATCAAAGCCGGACCGGGCGAGGGGATTTCCGGCAGCGAAAGCGCCGGACCCCGTTCAGTCTCATAGCTCGCCAGGGACCGGCTGGGCGCCAGCAGCCCGATGGCCAGGATGCCCAACAGGATGATGGCCAGCGCACCGCGCCAGTACATCCGGAGCCGGAACCCGGCCGACCCCAGAACCACGCGCACCGGCCGCAGACTCATCGCCCGGTCCTCACAGGCAGTACATCTGCCGGGACCGCCACTCGGCGTCGAAGCTCCCGCGGATGGTACCGGCATCCGGCAGGGTCAGCTCGGCGCTGCCCCGAAGCCGGCCGTCGGTGCCCACGACGTGGAGGGTGACCTTGCCCGAGGTTGCGGTGGAACAGCTCCCGCCCTGGCAAATCGAACCGATGGCCACTTCGGTCTCGCCGGGCCAGCGGTAGGTGCCGGGGTTGAGGCCCGAGGGGGAAATGCCGGGGCTTCTGGGATAGAGCGCCAGGCGGAGCTGCGGCGCCGGGCCCGCTTCGATAGCGCTGTCGCCGGGTGCGAGCGGCGCGCCCCTGAGCACCACCATCACGGCGTGCCCGTCCCAGGGGGCGCAGCTCGGCCCCGCGTAGGCGTACTCGAACCCGGGCGGCGGTTCACTCGGCTCGGCCTGGGCCGAACAGGCGGCGGCCACCAGGCCGAGAGCCAGGATCCAGGGCGAGGCGCTGATCAGAGGATTCATGACACTATTCCTGGTGCTGGTGAGTCCCGGGGCGAGCCCCCAGCGGCACTTTCCTGAACGGGACCGGGAGCCGTTCCAGCTCCACCGGTGACTGCCCCTGGGTGACCCGGTAGGTCCGGTTCACCTCCAGTCCCGGGTGCGCGTCGGTGCTCCGGGCCGCATCGGGCCAACGGATCCTGAGCTCGCGCACCCGGACCGCGCGCCCCAGCCCCACCTGAAGCTCGAGGCTTCCTGCCCCGAACGACCCTCCGGTGCCCACGGTCCGGCGAATGGTGCGCAGCCCGCCCCGCGCATCCACGACCTCGAGTTCCACCCGTGCGCCGATGGCGGAGCGATTGGCGGAGCGGCCTTCGAGGGAGAGCCGGATCCAGGCATTGCCTCGCCACCCCGGATTCTCGAACAGCGCGCTGGTGAACCGGTCGCCGGGAACCGCCCCGCCCAGGACCATGTAGATGTCCTGATCGCCATCGCGGTCGAAATCCGCGAAGGCGGTGCCATGCCCCTTCTGCAGATGTCCGAAGCCGCCCGGAAGGGTTACTTCCTCGAACCGCTTCCCCTCTACGCTCCGGAACATTCGATTGGGGATCACGGACTGCAGATCGGGATTGCCGGTGCCGATGTAGAAGTCGAGCCAGCCGTCGTTGTCGAGATCGCCGAAGTTGCTCCCCATGGCGTAAATCGCCTTGCCCAGGAGGCCGGTGCTTTCGGTCGCATCCGAGAACGTCCCGTTGCCGTTGTTCCGGAAGAGCCGGGAGCTTTCCACCTGGACCGGCAACCCGAGATACTCGCGGGCCACCGCGTCCTGCAGCGCCGGCGTGGAATGCAGGTCGTAGCTCAGGACCAGGAGATCCTCCCAGCCATCCTGGTCGAAATCCCAGAACCATGCCGGGAAGGAAGCCCGGGGCAGCTCGACGCCGGCGGCCGCCGCGCGCTCTTCGAATTTCCAGGTCGCGAGGCTGCTTCCGCCCCGGTTCACATAGAGCCGGTTGTTTCCCTGGAGCACCGACGCGAACAGATCGGGGAGACCGTCGTTGTTGACATCGCCCCAGACCACGGCCTTTACGAAGTCATCCAGCGCGATGCCCACCTTGCGGGACACTTCGGTGAAGCCGCCCCGGCCGTTGTTGAGGAAGAGCTCCGAAGGGTGGGAGGGACCCCCGTCGGGCGCGGTGGACTCATTGCCGATGAACAGGTCGAGGTGCCCGTCCAGGTTGAAATCGCCCCAGGCGGCGGTCTGGGTGGGGTGAAAGGACAGGAGCCCGGAATCGAAAGTGACGTCCTCGAAGGTTCCGTCGCCCCGGTTGCGCAGGAGTGAATTGGGGTGGCGGCCCGACTCGGCCATCCAGGCGCCGCGCAGCACCAGGATGTCTGCGTCGCCGTCGTTGTCGTAGTCGGCATGAACGGTGTTGAGGCCGCCCACGATCCCGTCCAGCCCGGCGCTGGCGCTCTTGTCCACGTAACGGCCCCGGCCGTCGGCCAGGTAGAGATGCACCGGGTCGGTCAGCCCCCACGAGGTGGTGAAGACATCGAGGAACCCGTCGCCGTTGAAATCCTCGACGCTGAGTCCGCCGGCCAGTCCGGCGATGGCCACCCCTATCTCTCCCGCGATGTTCGGATAACGCGGGAATCCGGACCTGCGCCGGGGCACCAGCGCAGGAATCAGGTAGTGCCGCGGCGTGTTGCCGGGATACCCGCCGATGGCCTGGTAGGCGATGTTGAGCATCCACTGGGCCCCGCGGTCGTCGGGGAAGTCCCGGAGCAGCGCGGTGTAGCGCTCGATCGCCGCCCGGGCACCCTCCTGCCTGGTGTGGCGTGCCCCGCCTTCGAGCGGCAGGATGCAGACGTTGGCTGCGGGATTCTCGACGCAGTTCTCCTGCTCTCCGAGCCGCAGCCAGGCGAGCGCCGCGAGATCGAACACCGGCTTGGTTTCCCGGGTGATGGGCGACGCCGGCACCCGCGCCTCGCGCATCAGGGTGTCTATCTCGGCGATCGCTTCCCGGGTCTGTCCCGCCATGAGGCGGGTCTTGGCCAGCTGAAACCGGGTCGCCAGCGCGGTCGGGCCGACCTGGCGGGCGAGTGTCGCCCGGAGAACCTCGGCGCGCTCCCGGCTGAGAAACGGATTGGAGAGCGGGTTGGCGCGGGCCTGGGCGTAGATGGCCGCCAGGGTATCCGCCATCCGGGTGGTGCCGTCGCGGGACGGTGCGCCGGGTGGAGGCTCACGGCAGCCGAGCGTACTGGTGAGCAGGGACACGAGCAGGAGCGGGCCGTGCGCGCGCATCAGATTTCGCGTACCGCCGCCGCCACCGCACCGACCGCGCGGTCCACATCGGCCAGGGTGTTGTAGACGTGGGGGCAGAGCCGGAGTCCGCCGGTGGGCGCGCCGGCGATGCGGTGTCCGTGATAGAGCCGGTCGTGGAGCTTCTGGTGGTCGAGGCCCTCGAACTGTCCCACCACCACGCCGAGCGAGCAGTCCGGAGCCGACGGGGTGACCAGGCGGTATCCGGGAATACTCCGGAGCCCGGCGGTGAGCCGGGCCGCGAGCGCTTCAACTCGCGCCTGGATCCGCTCGATCCCGATCCGTTCCACGAATCCCACCGCCGCCTCGATCCCGGCCATCACACCCTCGTTCCGCTGGCCCAGCATGTCGAGCTTCCGGGCGCTCGCCGGACCGGGATCGGTCGGATCGCTGAAGCCCCGGCTGATCACGAGGGGGCGCAGCGTCGGCACCAGGTCGCTGCGGACGAAAAGAATCCCTCCCTCGCGGGGGCCCATCAGCCACTTCTGGGTGCTGGCGGTGTAGGAGCCGGCGCCCAGCTCGCGCATGGAGAGCCTCATTGCCGCCATGCTCTGGGCTCCGTCGATATGAACGTGGATCCCGCGCTCCCGTCCCAGCCGGCAGAGCTCCGCCGCCGGGAGCCGCATTCCGCTGGAGTTGGAGACGTCCGAGAAGGCCAGGACCCGGGTCGCCGGGGTGAGCGCTGCGGTGATGGTGGCCCGGAGCTCGGCGCTGCTCGGAGGGTTGGGCGGCAGGTCCACCCGCTTCACCGTGAACCCGCGCCGGGCCGCCTGCGCCTCCCAGGCCAGCCCGTTGCTGGGGTGGTTCTGGTCGGTGATGAGCACCTCGTCCCCGGCACGGAGCTCGAGGCCCGCGATCACGATGTTGTTTCCCTCGGAGGCGTTCCGGATGATCGCGAATTCGTCGGGGTCACCCCCCAGGAAGCGGGCCACCCGGCTCCGCACCGTCTCCCGCAGGGTGTTGAAGCGGGCCCGGTTGTGGAAGGAGACATCCGCGTCCACCGAGCGGTTGGCCGCCTCCACCGCCGCGATGACTTCCCGGGGCGGGGGGCACATGTTGGCCGCGTTCATCGGCACGAGCTTGTCGCCAAACCCGAACTCGGCCTGGAGGGTGCGCCAGGCGGATTCGCCATCCTGCATCTCGACCGTCCGGAGAGAAGGGAGCGCGGCATACCCGGCGGAGATCCCGGCCAGGGCGCCCAGGAAATCCCGACGGGACGGGGGCGGGCTCATGGAGGCCCTCCCACAGTGCGGGAGACGATGGTGATGGGCGACGGATAGCTGATCCGTCCCAGCGGGGTGTCGATGGTGGGAACTCCGCGGAGAGAAATCCGGGTCGGATCGCCGGAGAGCCCCGCCATCGAGGCGGCCAGGTCCACCAGGCTCTCGGCCGGGCCGTCGAAAAACTGAAGCAGGTTAACCCGCATCCGCATGGGGAAGACGGTCGGTTGGCCGGGCGGAAACGCCAGGGTGGTATCGAGAGTGCCCGAGATGGTTTCCTTGTCATTGAGGAAGAGCGACCAGGCCAGCCGCACCATCGTCGCGGTCACGGTATTGTCGGGCGGGTTCTCTCCCCGGACGTCGAGCAGAAACTCGAAGGGAAGATCCTTCCGGGCCACCGCGAGCCCGATGCGGCCCAGGTCCACCGCACTCAGGTCGCGATAGGAGCGAATCCGGCCCAGGTCGACCCCGGCCACGGTCGCGTTGCGGGTGCCGTCCAGCGAGAAGGCCACCTGGCGGAGCGCGGCAATCTGCTGAAGGGCCGCGCAGCCGGCGGCGGCCAGGAGGCCGCATCCGAGGAGACCGGTCCTGAGGGATATTCGCACGGGTACCTCCAGGGGCGTGCCAGACTGGATAATACCGGAGATTGGCCGGGACTGGCGGGTCCCGACCCCTCCGGCTACTCTTCGTCCATGCGACTGATCCCTTCGGTGGCCGGCTATTCCCGGCACATGTATTACGCGTCCCGCGCAACGGGCCGTA
The DNA here is from genome assembly GCA_035249765.1 of Gemmatimonadales bacterium. GTDB lineage: Bacteria > Gemmatimonadota > Gemmatimonadetes > Gemmatimonadales > GWC2-71-9 > JABFSM01. The sequence goes on from DATFGC010000462.1 coordinate 7,706, forward strand.
GCCGGAGGCATTCGATCGCGTAGCTCGCACCGAATCCCTGATGCTCCGAGCGGCCCGTGAAACCACGGGCCGCTTTTCTTTTTCCATTCACCGGGAGGTTGCCATGCCGGAGTCGCTCACGACCGCATTCATCCAGCAGGACTGGGATGCCTATTCGGAGGCCCAGCACGCGGTCTGGGGGACCCTCTATGCCCGGCGAATGCCGGCCCTCCGGCACACCGCGAGCCGGGTCTTTCTGGAAGGGGCAGCGGCGATCGGGCTCGATGCGACCTTCATCCCGGTCCTGGCGACTCTCAATCGCCGGCTGGTCTCCCGCACCGGCTGGTCGGCGGTGCCGGTGGAGGGGTTCCTGCCGGCCGGAGAATTCTTTCAGTGCCTGGCTCGCCGGATGTTCCCGACCACGGTGACCATCCGGGCGGCCGACCGGCTCGACTACGTGCCGGAGCCGGACATCTTCCACGATGTGTTCGGGCACGTACCGCTGCACGCCGATCCGGTGTTCGCCGACTTCCTCCAGCGGTTCGGTGAGCTGGCCGCCGCCGCGGCATCTCCGGAGGCGACCGAGCGGATGTCCCGGCTCTTCTGGTTCACGGTGGAATTCGGGCTGATCCGGGAGGGCGGGCAGGTGAAAGTGTACGGGAGCGGCCTGATCTCCTCTCATGCCGACGCCGCCAATGCCCTGGGGGACGGCTGCGAACGCCGGCCCTTCGTGCTGGAGCAGGTGCTGAATCAGCCGTTCCGGATCGACGAGCTCCAGCCGGTGCTGTTCGTGGTCGAGGACTTCGGCCAGCTGTTCGAGGCGGTGGAGCGGCTGGATCAGAGCTAGTCGTGTTGTCTTGTCGGCTCCGGAGGGAGAGGGTCCCTCCGGGGCCTGCAGTTCGCGTGCATGCCGGAGAGTCATAACTCAGCCGGCCGCTCGCTGACGCCCCCTATGGGACCCTCTCCCCCCTGCGCCTGAATTCCTTACCGTCTCACGTCTCACGTCTCACCGCTCACCTCTCACCGTCACCTCGGGCAGCCCGGCCGCCTTCCGCTTCGCGTTGAGGG
>DATFGC010000463.1:0-8843 GCA_035249765.1 Gemmatimonadales bacterium
CCGATTCGATCGTCAACCGGGCGGTGGCCCGAGTGCTCCGCGCCAAGTTCGAGCTGGGGCTCTTCGAGCGGCCCTACGCCATTCCGGACAGCGCGGCCCACTGGAACGGTCACGCCCGGCATCGCACCCTCGCGAGGGAAGCGGCGGGCGCCTCGCTGGTGCTGCTCAGAAACGAAGGCGACGTGCTGCCGCTCTCATCCGGATACCGGAATATCGCGGTGATCGGCACCGACGCGGTTGAGGCCCGGCTGGGTGGCTACAGCGGCCCGGGCATCCGGCCGGTCTCCCTCCTCGACGGAATCCGGGAGCGGGCCGGAAGCGGAGTGACGGTGCGTTACGCCCCGGGGCCGGGACGCTTTGCCAGCGTGCCGATACCGGTTCCCGCCGGGCAGCTCATGCTCCGGGGCGAGTATTTCGACAACATCACGCTCGCCGGAGCCCCCCGGGTCTCCCGGACCGATTCGATGGTGGATTTCCGCTGGACCTTCAATGCGCCGGCGCGGGGGATCCCGACCGACTGGTACTCGGTGCGCTGGGCCGGCACAGTGAGCCTGCCGCCGGGGCGGCCTCGCCGCATCGGGGGGGAAGGGAGCGATGGATACCGGCTCTGGCTCGATGGAACCCTGGTCATCGACAACTGGAGGAAGCAGTCCTACCGCACCCGCATGGTCGAGTCACCGCTCGCGCCCGGATCACGCCACGAGATCCGGCTGGAGTACTTCGAGACTACCGGGAACGCGCGAATCAGGCTGGTATGGGATGGCGACGCGCCCGACCCGAGCGGCGCCGCGATCCACAGCGCCGTGGCGCTGGCGCGCGCAAGCGACGTCGCGGTGGTGGTGGCCGGAATCGAGGAGGGCGAGTTTCGGGACCGGGCCCGGCTCTCGCTTCCCGGCCGCCAGGACGATCTGATTCGCGCGGTGGCGGCCACCGGGACGCCGGTGGTGGTGGTGCTGGTGGGCGGGAGCGCGATCACCATGTCGGGCTGGCTCGACGTGGTGGACGGAGTGCTGCTGGCCTGGTATCCCGGGGAGGAAGGCGGCCACGCGGTGGCCGAGGTGCTCTTCGGCGATGCGAACCCGGCGGGCCGGCTGCCGGTCACCTTTCCGGCGGCCGAAGGGCAGCTCCCGCTCAGCTACAACCACAAACCGACCGGCCGGGGCGACGACTATCTCGATCTCTCCGGCCAGCCGCTCTTTCCCTTCGGCTTCGGGCTGAGCTATACCTCTTTCGCGTACTCGGATCTCCGGGTCAATCCCGGAGAGATCGGACCGGAAGCGCGGGCCGAGGTCAAGTTCCGGGTGCGAAACACCGGCACCAGCCCGGGAGACGAGGTGGTGCAGCTTTACATTCGTGACGTCCTGGCCAGCGTGGCCCGGCCGGTGCTGATGCTGGCGGGATTCCAGCGGATTCATCTGGGCCCGGGGGAAGAACGGGAAGTGCAGTTTGTGCTGGGGCCGGAACAGCTCCGCATGCTGGATGCCGGCATGCGCTGGGTGGTGGAGCCGGGGACATTCCGGGTGCTGGTGGGCGGCTCTTCCCGCGACATCCGGCTTCGCGGAGATCTTGTCGTACGATGATCGGCCGTGGAGTTCCATGTGCCGAACATGTTAGCCACAGATGACACAGATAAAAATCAGATTGCTCCCAGTCGAACGTCTCTCGAGCCGTCAAGAGAATTGATGTTTTGTTGTCTACGGCCCATCAGTTGTTGATCGGTGACATCTGTGGTTAACTGGGCAAGCGCGAGGATTGCCGCGGTCGCTCGTTCGGGGGATTGCTTCGCTCGCTCCGCTCGCTCGCAATGACTGAGGTGTAACCAGCCTCGCTCGCAATGACTGAGGTGTAACCAGACTCGCTCGCAATGACTGAGGTGTAACCAGCCTCGCTCGCGATGACTGAGGAGTAGCCGTCATGGATCGTCGGACTTTTGTGGCGGGTGCGGCTGCTGCCACGCTTCCCTGGCGGCTGCCGCAATCGCCTGTGCCGGTCCCGTCTCCCGCCCAGCTGGCCTGGCAGCGGGACGAGCTGGCGCTGTTCCTGCACTTCGGGGTCAACACCTTCACCGACCGGGAGTGGGGCGACGGGACCGAAGACCCTGCGATCTTTGCCCCCAGCGCGCTCGATGCCCGGCAATGGGCCCGCTCGGCGCGAGCCGCTGGATTCCGGGCCATGGTGCTCACGGCCAAACACCACGACGGCTTCTGCCTCTGGCCTTCGCGCACCACCACCCATTCCGTGGCGCGGAGTCCCTGGCGGCGGGGCGGGGGCGACCTGGTGCGCGAATTCGTGGATGCCTGCCGAGCCTTTGGGCTCAAGCCGGGGCTCTACTGTTCTCCCTGGGACCGTAACGCCCCCGCCTACGGCGATTCGCCCCGCTACAACGACATGTACATGGAGCAGCTCACCGAGCTGCTCACCCATTACGGCCCCATTCACGAAGTCTGGTTCGATGGCGCCAATGGCGAGGGCCCCAACGGCAAGCGCCAGGTGTACGACTGGCCCAGGACGTTCGGCCTGGTGAAGCGGCTCCAGCCCGAGTCGGTGATCTTCTCCGACGCCGGTCCCGACATCCGCTGGATCGGCAACGAGATCGGCTCGGCCGGCGACACCAACTGGTCCACCATGAACCCCGCCGCGGTGCCTTATCCGGGGGCCAGCGGACCCGGGATCATCGAGGCGCTCCAGCAGGGCGACCCGGCCGGTACGGTCTGGCGGCCGGGAGAGACCGACGTGTCGATCCGGCCCGGCTGGTTCTACCACCCGGCCGAAGACGCCAAAGTGCGCACGGTGGAGAACCTGGTGCAGCTCTACTTCACCTCGGTGGGCCGTAATTCCAAGCTGCTGCTCAACGTTCCGCCCACCCGGGAAGGGCTGCTCCACGAGACCGACGTCGCCCGGCTTCGCGGCATGCGGGCGAGCCTCGACACTCTCTTCGCCACCGACCTGGCCCGGGGACGGCGCCTCAAGACCACCGGCGCCGGCGCAGGAGTCACCCTGTTCGAGGTGGACCTGGGCCGGAGCGTACCGGTCAGTATCGTGAGCCTCCGGGAAGACATCACCCGGGGCCAGGCGGTGGCCCGCTACGACGTGACCGGATCGGATGGGGTTCGGGAGTTGTCACTGGGCGGCCCCTGGCAGTCGCTCAGCCGGGGCACCACCATCGGATACCGGAAGCTGGACCGGTTCGCGCCGGTCCAGGTGCGACGAGTGCGAGTCATCGTGCAGGAGGCGTTGCGGCCTCTTCGCGATCTGACGCTGGAGCTGTTTTGAAGAGCCTTCAGCCGTCAGCCATCAGCCGTCAGCGACTGAAAGCTGATGGCTGATAGCTGATGGCTTAGCGCTGATGGCTGCCGGCTATGCTTTTTCCGGCTGGCCCAGCCGGTGGCGCCGCAGCGCCAGACTCCCCACCCCGATCAGAATGCCGAGGGCGAGGGCGATCATGCCGCTCTGGAGGCCCCAGGGTCCCGCGAGTCCGAGCCAGGCGTCCAGCGAGTGGGTACCCGGGCCGGTAAGGGTGATCGCCGCGGCGCCGGCGGCATAGAGCAGCGGACGTTCCACCCCGTTCTGCTCGACGAAGAACCCGTTGTCGATGTGCACGGTCACCATCGCGACCACCATCACCACGATGCCGAGCGCGGGCCCGATCGGGCCGAAAAACCCGAGGGCCGTCATCAGGCCCCCCCCGAATTCGGCAAGCCCGGCGATCAGCGCGAAGCGGCGTCCGGGGTAAAATCCCAGACCCTCGAGAAATCCTCCGGTGCCGCGCAGTCCGTGTCCCCCGAACCAGCCGAACAGCTTCTGGGCTCCGTGTGCCGCCAGACCGAGCCCGACGACCAGGCGCAAAATGAGCAGGCCGGTATTCATACGGTCCTCCCGTGTGCACTCCCATGAGTTGGGACGACCCGATGGGGTGCGGGCCGCACCAGGCGGGATGGGGGATTGGGGGTTGGGGTTGGGGAAGGGCCCGCTCACCGCTTACCGCTTACCGCTCACCGTCTAGAACGTCCTCGCGCCGAGCGGCGCGCTGATCTGGCCGTAGACGGTAGCGCCGGCGGAGAGCTCGACTACCGGGGCGCTCACTGTGGCGGGGAGCTCCGGCCCGCCGACCACCGAGCGGTGTCCGATCCTGATCCGATCCTCGGCGATCACCGGCCCCCCGATCCAGGCCGAGGCACCGACCATGACCCGGCGCCGGGCGACCACGCCTCCCCGGACCTGCGCGGCGTCCGCCAGCTCGACATCGCGATGCGCCTTGACGCTTCCTTCCACCAGCGCGCCCGGTCCAATGATCAGGGTACCGGCCACTACCAGGCTTGAGGTCACCCGGGCTCCGGCGGGAATCTCCAGGTCTCCCTCCACCCGATAGTGATCGCCAATCGGACTGGCGTGCTCGGGAAGGGCGAACGGGTGGGCGGAGTACCCGGCGGCGGGAGGAACCCCGTGCTCGGTGCCCACCGAGATCCGGGGCGCGCCGATCCGCTCGAACACCACGTTGCCACCCAGTACCACCGCCTGGTCCGAGGTGACCCGGCCCCGCAGCACCGAATGCGAACCCACCCCCAGAATTCCGCCGGCGTGGGCCCAGCGGAGCACCGTGCTCCGCTCGCCCAGGCCGAGCTCCCGGTCGGCGTAGATGGCGCGGTAGACCGAGCCGGCCCCGCCGATCATCGGGGCCCGGGCATAGACCTCCATCAGAAAGGTCTCGCCGTCCTGGAGCGTCATCGAACCGTCGACCACCACCAGGCGGTTCTGGGTTCCGGCTTCGACTTCGTGGGCCAGGCCCTGGGGAGACTTGTGGACCCGGACGAACTGGGTGCCGTCGGGGAGCTTGCCGACGTAGTCGCCGGCCTGCGCCTCGCGAGGCAGGGCCGCCATCTGGCGGTCGAGGTACTGGCGGAAGTTCCGGGCGAAGTAGGCCACGTAGCCGGAGGAGCGGTCCACCACCTTGAGCGGCGCGACGTCGGTGGGGCGGGCCAGCTCCCGGAGCGCGGGAAGCAGCGGCAGCAGCAGCCAGAGCAGGGTGAGCCCGAGAAGGGCCAGGAAGGGCAGCATGTCAGCCGCTCCCGCCGGGCATCACCGCGCCGGCCTTGCGGTAGCGCTCGGTCTTTTCCCAGCGCTGCTCTTTGCGCCAGAAGGTGGCCATCTGGACCAGGGTGGCCCACGACACCGAAACAATGCTCACCAGGAAGCCCAGAATCAGGAAAGGCAGCAGCCGGATCCGGCCCCGAGAGCCGTCAAGCCGTGCCCCCGCGGCCACTTCGAAGAACGCCGCGAAGTTGCCCAGGGTGCTGTACATCGCCACCGCAAGGATCACGTATACGCCGGAGGAGAGCTGGACCCCCATGTAGTAGAGCGCGACCGCGAGGACCCAGCCCAGCAGCAGGAGCGGACCCACTGCGAAGATGCCCAGCAGCAGCAGTCCGTCCAGCACCGTCCAGCGGCGCAGGTGAGCCGGCCGCTTGAGCAGCGGCCACCAGTAGCGCGCCAGCGCCTGGTTGTGTCCCCGGGCCCAGCGCCTGATCTGCCGGATCCGGCTGGGCCAGCTCTCGGGAACTTCCTCGTAGCACTCGGAGCGGTTCTGGTAGACCACTTCCCATCCCGCCAGGATCAGCCGGAAGGTGATGTCGGTGTCTTCGGCGAGGGTGTCGTCGCGCCAGCCGCCCACGTGGATCAGCGCCGCCCGGCGTACTCCGCCCACCGTCCCACCGTACTGGGGAATCAGGCCCAGATTCATCCGGGCCTGCTGGTCCACCTGGTAGCCGCCGGTGCGCTCGAGGTCGAGCAGCCGGGTGAGCAGGGTCTTGTTGACGTTCATCGGCACCACCCGCCCCATCACCGCGCCGACTTCGGGATCGAAGAACGGCCCGACCAGCTGCTTGATGAGACCGCGCCCCGGCAGGTAATCGGCGTCGAAGACCAGGTGAATGACGGCGTCGGACGCCTCCATCGCATCCTTCAGGGCGGCCGCCTTGCCGGGTTTCCCGCCCTGGCGGTGGAACGGCGCCACCCGCACCGGGAAGCGCCCGGCATAGTCAGCGAGAATCCGCCCGGTTCCGTCGGTCGAGCGGTCGTTGACGGGGATGATCACCAGCTGGCGCTCCGGGTAATCGCAGGCCAGCAGCGCGTCCAGCATCTGGGCGATCACCCGCTCTTCGTTGTGGCAGGGCACGAACACCGCCACCCGGGGCCAGGTCGCGGTCCCGATGTCCACGTAGGGCTGGCGGTGGCGGCCGAACAGCCGGTTGAGGGTGAAGAGATAGTGCCGGACGGTATAGACAATCAGCACCGCCACGATGGCGTAGAGCGGAATCAGCAGCGCGAGTCTCACGCCCGCTGTCTCCGGGCCGGCATGGCGAGGTGAGCCGGGGGAGAGAGGTCCCGGCGCTCCAGCTCGCCCCGCCAGGAAAGCGCCCAGCCGTAGAACGCCACGAAGACCAGCACGTCGAGCAGCAGCCCGAAGACCAGGAACAGCACCGGCATCAGCACCGCGGAGCCGTGGAGCACCAGCCAGATGTGGACCAGCACCTGAAGCGGGATGAAGACCGCGAGGTGCGCCAGGATCGCCAGGGTGAGCAGCAGCTTCTTCCAGAAGGCGAGATCAAAGACATGGAGGGTGAGGCCGAGCACCAGGGGCACCAGCGCCATCACGACCAGCCCGGCCGAGAGCAGAAGGAAGACGTGATCCTGGAGCCGGTAGGGAAACGATTCGGTGGAGAAGGCAAAGAAGCCGATCGCGCTTCCTTCGACAATGGCGAGGAGGCGGAGGAAGTAGCGCAGCGGGGTGAACCGGACCGGAAGCAGGAAGCTCAGGGCGAAGACCAGCACCGCGACCAGCGCCGCGATCCAGATCTCCCGGGCGCCGGGAAGGGGGGTCAGCACCGCCAGCACCGGCAGGGTGAACTCGAGACCGCCGGGTACGGTCCAGACCTGATTGCCCAGGGGAACCTGAAGGCCGAGGAAGTCGCCGACCTGCTCGAAGATCTCCTGCCAGAACCGGCCCAGCCCGGGAAGCGCGGCATAGAGGAGCAGCAGGCCGCCCAGCGAGAGCAGCAGGGTGGTAAGCAGCCGGAACGCGGTCCAGGGGAGGCCGACCATCGAGCGGTGCGGCGTGATGACGCCGCCGCGGACCCCGCGGACCCGCATGGCTTCGAGCTTGCGGGCGCGCTCCAGCTCCGGGCGCGCGCGCCTACCAGGCATGGAAGAGCCCGAGCGACGCGCCGGCCCGGGTATAGAAGGGGTTGTGATACCAGTCGCCGCCGATCACCGTGCCCACGGACCGGGCGAACCAGATCCGCCAGGTGAAACCGGCCTCCTCGCTGTTGAACTCCCGGAGCGGCGCCCCGGGGCCGGCGAGCTGGTAGCCCTCGCCGCCGGCGCTGCCCCGCAGGGTGAACAGGCTCGAGCCGCTCCGGCCCACCGAAAGGGATCCATACCCTCGAGCGGAGGAGACCGAACCGGGATTGCTCCAGTTGATCCGGGCGCCTCCCTCGAGCAGCACCGACGGGCCGGCGTACCAGGTGAGCCCGCCGAACAGGGCCCGGTCCTCGAATCCCGCCTTCGCATCCACCAGGGTGCCGCCCGCCGTCAGGATCACCGACCGGGCCGAGCCCAGCTTCAGGTTGAGGCTGGCGTCGAGCCGGAAATCGGGGAGGACGAAGTCGCCGCTGCCGCCGCCGATCCCGACCTGGGTGTAGAAGCGGCTCGAGAAGGTGTGGACATTGGCCAGCGCGCCATAGACGCCCCGGTCGCGGAACGCTTCCTGGGCCCTGGCGTCGAGGTACCAGACGTTCCGGGAGCCGGCCAGCACCGCCCGGGCATAGCCCCCTTTCCAGTCGCCGAAATCGTCGGTGACGCGCTGGTAGAAGGCTCCGGCCTCGAGCCAGCTTTGGGCGCTCAGGTGAAGTGGAGCGAGCGACGCAAAGACGCAAAGACGCAACGACGCAACGACGCAACGACGCAACATGGGCGTCATAGGCTCAGTGCTGGGGGACGGGAGCGTCCACCACCGGCGCCGCAAAGAGCCGGCCGATGCGGAAACGCTCCGCGATGATATCCACGATCCGGGTAGCGGCGTGGCCATCGCCGAACGGATTGCCGCCGCTGATCATGGCGCGATAGGCCACCGGGTCCGAGAGGATATGAGACGCCTCCTCGACGATCAGCTCCCGGTCGGTGCCGACCAGCTTGCCGAATCCCGACTCCACCACCTCGGGCCGCTCGGTGACGGTGCGCAGGATGAGCACCGGCTTGTGCATCGCCGGCGCTTCCTCCTGGATCCCGCCCGAATCGGTGAGCACCAGCACGCTCCGCCGCATCACCTCGATCAGGTCGGGATACTCCAGCGGCTCCAGCAGGGTGATCTCGGGAACGTCGCGGAGCTCCTCGAAGATGATCTCCCGGACGTAGGGGTTGAGGTGGACCGGGATCACGATTTCGGTCGCAGGGTGGGTCTCGACCAGCCGCCGGAACGCGGCGCAGACATTCCGGAGATTCTGCCCCAGGTTTTCCCGCCGGTGCACCGTGGCCAGGATGACCTGCTTCGAATCCCAGCCCAGCGCGTTGAGGGCCGGGTCGTCGAACACCCCGTCATGCCGGATCGAGGCCAGCGCATCCACGATGGTATTGCCGGTGACGTAGATGTGCTCCTCCGGAACCCGCTCGGCCATCAGGTTGCAGCGGGCCCGGTCGGTGGGGGCAAAATGAATGTCGGTGACGCAGCTCGCCATCCGGCGGTTGACTTCTTCGGGGAAGGGACGCCGCGCGTCTCCGGAACGGAGCCCGGCCTCGACGTGCCCGATCGGGACCCCGTTGTAGAACGCGGCGAGCGCAGCGGCGATGAC
>DATFGC010000464.1:0-5041 GCA_035249765.1 Gemmatimonadales bacterium
ACTCAACGGCCTTGGAAGACGGGTGAGATCCACACGCGTGGGGAAAACAAACCATCTGGGAGGCATGTGTATGTCGAATCGTAAGGGCTTCACTCTCATCGAGCTGCTGATCGTAGTCGTGATCATCGGCATTCTGGCGGCCATCGCGATTCCGAAGTTCGCAGCCACCAAGGACAAGGCCAAGCTGGCGTCGGTCAAGACCGACCTCCGCAACGCCATGACGGCCCAGGAGGCGTATTTCTCGGACTTCGCCACCTACGGCGACTTCGCCCAGCTCCAGGCGGCCAGCAACTTCACGCTGTCGTCGGGGAATGTGGACAACGGGTCGGTCGGGGCCAGCAACGGGTACACGATGACCTTCAACAACCCGACCATCAGCACCGGTATCACCCAGTGCACCGTGCAGGTCGGCGCCGGCGCCACCACCGGCGCGGACGGGGTCATCATCTGCGCGTAAACTGCGGTGAGAGGTGAAAGGTGAGAGGTGAGAGGTGATGCGTGAGCGGTGAGGGGTCCTTCTCACCGCTTACCCCTCACCTCTCACCGTTTACTGTCGTTCCACCCTCCGCACCACCCGGCCCCGGCGATCGATCACCAGGATCGGTCCGGGAAGTCTTCCTTCCACGATCCGGAAGGAGGGCTGGAGCACGCTCTGGAGAAACGCCTGGAAGGTGAACTGCTCCGATACCGCGTCGTTGACCACGTAGCCCAGATCGCGGAATGACGCGGCCGTGAAGGCGCTGAGCGGATTCACCCCCTGGTTCAGGAATCCGGTCATCAGCTCGTTGCTGACCGTCGCCTCCCGCCAGTGGGAGTCCCGGGTCCCCCCGCCGCCGGTGTTTTCCACCGGGACCGGGTTGCCGGTGAAGGTCGAGCCCGAGGCCACCGAGGCCAGGAACGCCCCCCGGGTCGAGCTTCCGTTGAAGAAGGGATCCGAGCTGCCGGCGCCGGTGAGCAGCTCGTTGCTCAGGAAGTTCCACAGGGTACCGAACCCGAGCACGTGCCCCATTTCGTGCAGGATCACCGCGTTGAGGCGCCCGGTGGTTTCGAGTCCCACCAGGTCAGCGGTGTCGAACTGCATCACGCCCACCGCCGCGAGGTAGCCGGGGTCGTCTCGCACGATGCAGGGTCCTGCCTGTCCCAGGATCCCGTTCACGCCGTCAATCGCCTGGAGCCTGGCGAAGATCACGACCCCGGGAACCGTCTCGTTGATGGCCGGGTAGCAGAAGCTCGCCTGCTCGTTGACGGGATAGGGGGCATCGCCGGAGATCAGGATCTCCTTCCAGCGCGCCGCCGCCTGGTCGAAGGCGGCCTGCTGGGCCGGGGTGGGCGGCACCGCCGGCGCCGTGGTGATGAAGCGCACGTCGATGGTGAAGCTGCTGGGTGGCGGCGCCGAGGCGGTCACGTTGAAGGTCACCGGGGGGAGTGAACCCGAGGTGGCCGCAACGATGTGGGTCGGCGAGTTCCCGAGCCGCCAGGCGCCCAGCCGCGCCTGCCCGTCAAAGTCGGTCGTTGCGCTCACCCCGGTCAGCACCCCGTCCCCCTGGGTCGTGGCGAACGTCACCGGGATTCCGGCAACCGGGTTTCCCTGGTTGTCGTTCACCCGGAGCGACGGGGGGGCGCTCACGAAATTCCCGAAGAACCCGGTCTGGCTGGTCGGGCTCCCCGCGACAGCGGCCGCGGGAACCGCCTGCACCCCGGTCGCCTGGAAGGTGATCGCGTCCTTGCCGATGATTCTCGCCTCGGCGGCATTGGGACCCGGCGCCGCGCCAAGGATCCAGCGGGTCGCCCGGGCAATCCCGTCCGCACCGGTGATCACCGGGCTCCCCTGGACGATGCCTCCGCCGCCGGTGATCGCGAAGGTGACCAGCACGTCGGGCAGAGGGGAGCCGTCGTCCCGGCCGGCGCGCACCGCGGGTGCCGTCGCTACCGCCGTTCCGGTATTGGCCGACTGACCGCTCCCTCCCACCGCCACGACGGATGCGGGAATGCCCTGGGCCTGGAAGGTGGCGACCGTGCCGCCCGCGATCCGGGCCCTGAGGACGTGGGTGATCACCTCGGGACCGATGGTCCAGGAGCCGACCGAGGCGGTGCCATCGGAGCCGGTGCTGGGAGTCGCGCCCGTCACCGTGCCAGGACCCTCGGGCTCGAAGGTCACCGGGACGCCGGCGATGGCGTTGCCGAACAGGTCGGTCACCTGGACTCGCGGAATCACGGTCACCGCCCGTCCCACCACGGTGAGCTGGAACCCTGCGCTCACCGGGAAAACGAGTGCCGCACTGCCTGCGGTGGCCGCCGCGGTGACCGCCGCCGGCGGGACTCCGGTGGTCGTAAAGGTGAGGGTCTGAGTGCCGATCTTGCTGCCGAGGGTCCAGGTGGTCTCCGCGTTCCCGTCGGCGTCCGTGGTGAGGTTCTTGGGAGAAGCGGAGCCGCCCGCCCCCGACTCCACCGCGACGGTAACGACCACGTCGGCCAGGGGACCCTGGGCGTCACTGGCCCGCACGATGATGCTCCCGGGCAACGCCTCGCCGACCGGGCCCACCTGATTACTCCCGCTCACCACTTCGAGCTTGGTCGGCTTGCGGGGCTCGGCGGGACCCTCGCCGCAGGCCGCCAGTACCGAAAGGAGAACCGGCGCCCAGAAGGGACCCGGCACCCGGAAAGGAGCGTTCATCAGACCAGGAAACCTCTGGAGTGTTCTCAAGCTTATGATATTCGGTCGGGCGAGGGAAGTGTCGAACTCGGCGTGGGAGACGCACGGCGCGGCCTGACATTCACAAGCGAAAAACGGGCCAGCCAGAAACGGTAAGCGGTGAGCAGTGAGCAGTGAGCAGTGAGCGGTAAGCGGGACCTCTCCCCGCTCACCGCTCACCGCTCACCGCTTACCGCTGGGACGGGTTAGCGCCTGGTGGTGCTCTTCGAGGGCGTCCGCTGCCGCTGCCCCGAGCGCTTGGCGGGGGTCCCGGTTCCCGTGGTGGCTGTCTTTCGGCCGGTATCCGCCTTGCGGCCCTCATCCTCCTCGGCCATCTCGCCGGAAGCTGCCTCAGGATTGATCTGCTGGGCGATGCCGGTGAGCGCGCTGTCGGTGCCTTCCTCCTCGTCCAGGGTCTCTTCCAGCAACCGGGCGGAGTCCTCGTATCCCAGGATCCTGGCCCAGGTGCGCAGGGTGCCATAGACGGCCATCTCGTAATGCTCTACTCGCTGCGCCGCCGAGATCAGCGCGGCGTCCTTGACGACATCACTGGCGTCCTCATCGAGGATCTTCCGGCCTTCCTCGATGATCCCCTTCATGCCCACGCAGGGTTCGCGGCTGGGGCTCTGACCGATTTCCTCGAAGACCGTTTCCAGCCGGCCGATGTGCTCCTGGGTCTGGGCCAGGTGCTCCTCGAAGGCCGCGGCGAGCTCGGGATTGCAGGCCGATTCGGCCAGCCGGGGCAAGGCCTTCACGATCTGATGCTCGGCGTCGTACAGGTCCTTCAGCTCATGATGGAAGAGCTTGTCCAGAGAGGTGAGTTTCATGGGAACGTCCTTTCTCGGCGGGACCTGCGCCCCGCCGGCGAGTAGGCATCAACGCGAAAGCGGGCGGGGCCCTGGCGCGTCGAGCCGCCGGACCACCGCCCGCGCCCTTCGGCGCACCTGCCGCCGATCGACCGGACCACCGCCCGGAGGATTCCGGTCAGTGTTGGCATACGGTAACAAGAGTCGCAGGGCCCGGAAAGGGTCCGAGAATCGGGCCTTCCCGCACCATTGGAACCCCGGGTTGACCCAGCACGCAAGTGCTGATAGCTTAAGAGTCTGTCGCAAAAATGGGGTCCTTCCGGACCCTCAGGCATCGCAGCACCCGAAAGGTACCAAGCACAAGACGGATGCCCACGATCAATCAGCTGATCCGCCACGGGCGCAAGTCGCCGGTCGGCAAGGACAAGTCTCCCGCGCTCAAGTCGAACCCGTTCCGGCGGGGCGTCTGCACGCGGGTATACACCACCACGCCGAAGAAGCCCAACTCGGCCCTTCGCAAGGTGGCCAAGGTCCGGCTGACCAACGGGTTCGAGGTTATCGCCTATATCCCGGGCGAAGGCCATAACCTCCAGGAGCACTCGATCGTGCTGATTCGGGGAGGCCGGGTAAAGGATCTTCCGGGAGTGCGCTACCACATCGTGCGGGGCACTCTGGACGCCGCGGGCGTGAACGGGCGGAAGCAGAGCCGGTCCAAGTACGGCGCCAAGGCGCCCAAGGAAGCCGGGAAGGGTGGGAAGTAAATGAGCCGCCGCAGCAAGAGCGTCAAGCGGCCGGTGCCGCCCGATCCGCGCTACGACAGCCAGACGGTGTCCAAGTTCATCAACAACCTGATGTACGAGGGCCAGAAGAGCATTTCCGAGGGCATCTTCTACCGCGCCATGGACCTGATCGAGGAGCGGACCGGGCAGCCCGGGGTGACGGTGTTCAAGCAGGCGGTCGCGAACGTGAAGCCGGCGCTCGAGGTCAAGAGCCGCCGGGTCGGGGGCGCCTCGCTGCAGGTCCCGGTGGAGGTCCGCCCCGAGCGGCGCACCGCCCTGGCGATGCGCTGGCTGATCTCCTTCGCGCGGGCCCGGAACGAGAAGACCATGGCGGACCGGCTCGCAGCCGAGCTGATCCTCGCCTCCAAGGGCGAAGGGAACGCCATCAAGAAGAAGGAAGACACCCACCGGATGGCCGAGGCGAACCGGGCCTTTGCGCATTACAGGTGGTAAGACGGAAGGACGCAAGGACGCAAAGACGCAAAGACCGAACGCTGACGACCACGTTGCGTCGTTGCGTCGTTGCGTCTGACATCTGAGCTGCGTGGAGCGTCGCTCTACCTCCGGCTCTTAATAACACAACGCGTGGGGTGCTCCAGGAGCGCCCCCATCCGCGGACCAAGAATCCCGGATGCGCGCGGAGCGATACCACCGGAATCGTCCGGGTCGGTCGCCCCGTTTTTTCGTTGAATGGGATCGTGATTCGCTATGGCCCGTGAAACTCCGCTCGAACGGTATCGCAATATCGGCATCATGGCGCACAT